>JAFGFI010000001.1 GCA_016931185.1 Anaerolineae bacterium | reverse complement strand
GAAGACGACATCCGCCAGGTCATCGCCTACGCCGAGCGCACCGGCAACCGCTTCCGCAACCCGGCCACCGGCCACTTCCTGGCCTACTACAAACCCGCCAACGTCACCTACTGGGTGGAGTACACGCCCGCCGAGGTCGGCTTCACCATCCACAACGCCTACAGCCACCGGATGGAGATTGTGATGCAACCGAGCGAGTAGCGAATTACGAATAGCGAATTACGAATCACGCGCTATTCGTAATTCGCTATTCGTAATTTATAATTTTCAGGAGACTTTTATGAATGATACGCCTTTGTCCGAAACCTCACCTCCCTGGACGTGTGCCCGGTGCGGGGAACCGCTCACGCAGGGCAAAATTGAGATCGCCTACCTGGGCAGCGCGTTCCCGGTAGACTTGTGGCACTGTCCCACCTGTGGCCTGGTGCTGATACCCGAAGCGTTGGCCCTGGGACGGATGCTGGAAGTCGAAAAGATGTTGGAGGATAAGTAGCCGCCGGTGGTCGAGGTTTGCCGCGTCTACGAACAACCCGTGCTGCGACAAGTTGCCGGTAATGTACTCCGGCCCGGCGGTCTGGCCCTCACGCGCCACGCGCTGACGGTCGCGGCACTGCCGCCGGGCGCGCGGGTACTCGACCTGGGCTGCGGCGTCGGGACGACGACGGCGGTCTGCGGCGATGAATTTGATCTGGACGCTGTGGGCCTTGACGTCTCCGCCGGGATGCTCACAGAAGCGCACGGGCAACATCGCACCCTGCCACTGGTACAGGCGGCGGGCGCGCGGTTACCCTTCCGCGGCGGCGCGCTGGATGCAGTGCTGGCGGAGTGCGTCCTCGCGATCATACCCGATCTGGACTCGGCCCTGGCGGACATCCGCCGCGTCCTGCGGGATGGCGGACTGCTCATCGTCAGCGATCTCTACGCCCGGGCACCGGACGGCGTTTCCGGCTTGCGTAACCTGCCGCTCGCCAGTTGCCTGCGCGGCGCGCTATCTCGCACCGACTTCGAGGCAAAGGTGATGGCGCACGGCTTTACGCTTATCCTATGGGAAGACTACACCGAGGCACTCAAGCATTTCACCGCCCGCCTCATCCTCGAACACGGTTCCCTGGCAAATTTTTGGCAGTGCGCTGCCGGCAATTCCGCTGCTGAGCCGATTCAGCAGGCCATACGCCACGCCCGGCCGGGTTACTTTTTGGCGGTGGCGAGAAATGGAAGCAATAATAAAATACCTATATCCTGATATAGCTTATAATCATAGCATGCGAAACTTTTTACATCGCCTGTTCCATAATAAAACGGTCTTCACCATCGCCAATATCATCTTCTGGTTAGGGTTAGGATCACTGCTGCTAACCGATCCCTTCCGTCTGGCCGTAGGGGGGTCGCTACTGACCCTGGTAACCGGCAGCTATTTACTCTACACCGGTCTTTCCCCGAAAATCGCAAATGGGATGGCACAGCCCAGTCTGAGCCGAACATTGGCGGTCATTTTTGGCCTGGTTGCGACCGTGGTTGCGATTTTGGTGTTGATTAATACTCTCAGTAACGGCATCCCCACCCGGCGGCGGGCTGTGCGGGAAAAGTTGACGGCAGCGGCCAGGGGCTATACGCTGCTAGACCTTCGCGATTTGGGACTGCGCGAAATCCCGCCAGAGGTGTGGAAACTGGAACATCTGATCAGTCTGGATGTGAGTGACAACCGGCTCAAGGCGTTGCCGCCGGAAATCGCCCGGCTGACGAACTTAGAAACCCTCAGACTCGATGGCAATCGTTTAGAGTCCCTGCCGCCAGAAATTGGTCAACTTACACATCTGAAATGGCTTGATCTTGACGATAACCGCTTGACGACACTCCCCCCCGAATTTGCGCATCTGCAATCCCTTACCCATCTGCAAATTCAGTACAACCGCTGGACCGCCTTCCCCAACGTGATTCTGGAATTGCCCAATCTGGAACAGCTCTTCCTGGCCGGCAACCGGCTTGGTGAACTGCCCCTGCCCATTACACAGCGCGCGGAGGCTGGCGCACTCGATTTATGGTACAAACCGTATGCCTCGCGCTTAGATTGGGCTACCATCTCCGTCATTGGCTTTACTTTTGTGCTTCCCGTCATATTAAGCTGGGGATTAGATCGCTGGTGGGCGCGGCGGGAGTACGCGCAACGACAGGCGGCGCAGCAAGGGAATGAGGTTTTTATGATTTCGCCGTTGTTTCGCGGCGAAACGCTTTTTGTCGTGTGTACGCTGTCGGCCATAAGTCTGTTTGTATTTATCGTCGCACTCAATGGGCCGCAAACCGGCATAACGATGAACGCCGGAGTAGGAATTCCTCTGCTCTTTGCCCCCTTGATCGTTGGCGGCCTGATTTTTGCCCTGCGCCACAGCGGAATGGTGATCCTCTCCGCTGAAAGCGTGACACTGCAGCGAATGGGACGCGAGCAGCGCGTGCGTTACAACGACGTTGTCGCGCTGCGGTCGCGGTCGAACCCCCTTATCGCTGCGCTGTTGATCCGCGGAGAGGGGCGCACATTGCGCATCCCCCGCATGGTGGAAAACCTGCCCCGTCTCACCGATATAGTATTCGCACGTGTACCACCGGCTGTGCGGGATGCGGCGCTGGAGAAAACTGTTCGGTGAGACGCCGGAGCGGATGCGTGTACTGATTGAGGATCTTTATAGAAAGAATTTGACATAACCACCGGAGGTTACTTTATGGATGAACTCACAATGCGCATTGCCCACTACAAACAGCAAGGCTTTTATTGCAGCCAGATTCTGATCCTGCTTGGGCTGGAAAATCAGGGGAAGGAGAACCCGGAATTGGTGCGCGCGATGCACGGCGCGGCTGGGGGACTTTGCGGCGCGGGCGAATTGTGCGGTGCATTGATCGGCGGGACGTGCCTGCTGGCGCTGTACGCGGGCCGGGGCCTTCCGGAGGAGATAGAAGACCCGCGCCAGGCCACGATGGTGCAGACATTGGTGGCCTGGTTCAAGGGAACCTACGGCGAACCCTACGGCGGCATCCGCTGCGCCGAGATCCTCGCCGGTGACCCGCAGAACAAAGTCCGCTGTGGCCAGATGGTGCGCGGTGTCTACGAGAAGGTGCAGACGTTGCTGATCGAGAATGGGTTTGATCCTTTTGGGTTATAATAAAGGGAGTTGATAACCAGGAGGAACGGGAATGACCATAGCAACCACCACGTTGACCACATATCGTGGCGTTATAGAAAAAGATGGGGTTGTGCGGCTGCGTCATACCCCGCCGTTGCCCGTAGGCACGGAAGTACTCGTCGTGGCGGCGCAGCCGGTCCCTACCCTCGAAGAACAGCGCCATCGCCTGGCTGCGCTCCCGCCGGAAGAGTGGCGCGAGCCATTTGATGCCGTGCGTGCGGCCTGGGATGCTTCGAAACCGGTTCCTGACGAGGATGCACTTCTCGGTGATGAAGAATTGGTCGAACTGATTCACACAGCGCAGCAAGAGGAAGCGTAATGCCATCTGCTGTGATTGACCTAACCGAGATGGCGCGTGTGACAATGCAGCAGCCTGAACACTCTCGGTTGTTTCAGGCCTGGGAGAAACAAGCCTTTATCTGGATCACGTCAGAGTCGCTGCTGGATGAGTTTAACGAGGTGACTGGTCGCCCAAAATTCCGGCGATTGATTCGCCCTTTGGTGAGGGACGCCATCGTTGAGGCGTTGCGGGCGCGCGCCTGTGTTGTGGAGCCAGCGCTCGAATTCCCCCATTGCCGTGACCCCAAAGACGACGACGTTATCGCCGCTGCCGTTGCCGCTCACCCATGCTACCTGGTGACGGCCGACCGCGATTTGTACGATGATGCCGGCCTGGTGGCCGCATTACGCGACCTGGATGTGTGCGTCGCCCGGGCCGGTGAATTCCTGAATGTGCTATAAAGACGCTGTGGCCAGATGGTGCGCGGTGCTACGAAAAGGTGCAGACGTTGCTGATCGAGAATGGGTTTGATCTTTACCAAGCTACAAAATAGAATACAGATTTAATGGATAACACGTTTTTTTTCCGTTAAATTCGTGTGAAGCGGTTTAAAGGACATACATGATTCTACTAAAAACCAGGTTTTTATACATTAACATACTATACGCAGTACATTTATTTAGCAAATCTATTGCAAGAAACATTTTCTTTTTTAAGAAAATCATACATAAAATAATAACCCCAAAGAGATAAGTACAATGAAAAATCAAAAAGAGACTATCAGAAGAATGGTAAGTTATCTTAACAATGAGGAGAAGGATGGCGGTTTTTGGTTACCTAACATTCAACGATCTTTTGTATGGAAAGAGGAACAAATAGAGCGTCTCTTTGATTCAATTATGCGAGAATATCCAATTAGTACATTGTTAATATGGCGTACAAAATCCGAAATCAGACATCGTAAGTTTATCGACAACTATCGACACACATTGAAACTTACAGATTTTTATGTTCCCGAAGATGGAAAAACGAAACTATTAGTATTGGATGGTCAACAAAGATTACAAAGTCTTTTTATTGGTCTGAAGGGAAGTTATGAAAAAAAGGAACTATATTTCAATGTTTTGAGTGGCAATTTGGTTGCTCCTGAAGATGTACGCTATCATTTTAAATTCATTGATTCTCAGGTAGCATCATTTCCCTGGGTAAAATTCAAGGATATTGTTTTCAGTAATAAACTATATAATCAAATCGCAAATTCGATTGTGAATTCTGCAGATATCACTTTAAGTACCGATAAGATCAATAAGATCTCCGATAATATTGCGCGTGCAATCCAACAATTTTGCAATGATGAAACTATTGTTTACCAAGAATTGGATAGTGTTGACAATCCCGATATTTATAATGATGATGATGTGGTTGAAATTTTTATACGTGCAAATGCTGGAGGAACAAGATTAGGCAAATCAGATTTGTTGTTCTCTCTATTAATATCAACATGGGAAGATGCAGATGAACAAATAGAAGAATTATTGGATAGTTTAAATAGAAGTGGGTATGATTTTTCACGAGATTTTGTGCTCAAGACATGTCTCAGTTTGCTAGGCAAAGGGGCGCGATATGAAGTAAGTAAATTCCGTGATGGAACTACAAGAGAAGAAATTATCGCAAAGTGGGGAAAAATCTCTGATGCGATAAAAGACGTCAAAGACTTTTTGTATGGCAAAACATTTCTTCGTTCCGATCGCGCCCTACCATCATACCTGACATTTATTCCTATAATCTACTTCCGTTATCATTATCCTCACAAATGGAATACGATTCAACAACTTGATACCTATATTTTGAGAACTTTGCTGACAGGAGCGTTTAGTGGCACCCCTGACAACTTGATAGATAAATGCACACGTGCAATATCCGATTCCAGCGAATTTTCCGTAAATCGCCTATTTGATATTATTCGAGCCGACGGGCGAAGTTTGGAGATCACAAAAGATACAATTCTTGGTCAATATTATGGTTCTAAAGATATTCACCTTATTTTCAATCTCTGGTACAAAGATTTTGATTACGTTCCTTCTTATGAAAATAATCTACCCCAAATAGATCATATCTTTCCGCAGTCGTTATTACGTTCCATTAAAGATGTCAATCCAACTACAGGAAAACGAAATATTCTCAAATATAAATGGGAAGATCGTGACCAGATAGCCAATTGTATGTTGTTAACAACTCAAGAAAATGGAGCCGGTGGGAAATGGGATATTCCACCAACAGAATGGTTTGAAGACAAACCTGCCAACTATCTCGAGATGCACTTGATCCCCAAAGATAAAGAACTATGGCGGCTAGAGAATTATGAACAATTTATAGAAGCGAGAAAATGCCTAATACTTGAAAAATTTGGCTACTTAATTCAAACATCATCACAGCTTTAATTGTATATGGAGTTAAGCATCTTAAAATATTTTTCATGGCCAATACTCAATAGTAGTTGCAGCGGATGTAGTTGCACAGATGTCAGCGGAGGGGATACATACACAAACTGGTTTGCCCTCGAAGGGACTATGACTTAGCCGCCACACCACTAAACCAAGTTTTTATTCATGTCTTATAAATCTCGACGAATTCACGATTTGCTATTTAAGAACATACTATAGTGACTACTTATACCGAATCCATCCTCGCCGCTACCGAGAGCGTCTGCCCCGAATGTCTGGCCCGCATCCCGGCCTTTCATATTCGGCGCGGCGCGGATGTGTATCTTACCAAAGCATGTGAGGAACATGGCGTTTTTGAAACCATCATTTGGCGTGGTGAACCGGCTTATGAGACATGGATCCGTCCCAAGCTTCCCACTACCCCAGAGAAGCCATTAACTACGGTAGAGAGGGGATGCCCCTTCGACTGCGGCCTCTGCCCCGACCACCGGCAGCAGACCTGCACCGCGCTCCTTGAAGTGACGCAACGCTGTAACCTGTACTGCGCCTTCTGTTTCGCTTCTTCCGGTAGCAATGTCGCCGACCCCGATCTGGCGACCATCGAAGGTTGGTATCGCAGCCTACTCCGCAGCGGCGGGCCGTGCAACGTGCAGCTTTCCGGCGGTGAACCGACACTGCGTGACGATTTACCGGACATTGTGGCATTGGGCCGCGACCTGGGCTTCGATTTCATCCAGGTGAACACCAACGGCCTGCGCTTGGCCCGCGATCCGGACTACGTCGCCGCGCTTAAGGAGGCGGGGCTGGCCTCGATTTTCTTGCAGTTCGACGGGACGGATGACGCTATCTACACAAAGCTGCGCGGGCGTCCGATCCTGGCGGAAAAAGAGGCTGCCATCGCCGCCTGTGCCGCGCACGGATTGGGTGTCATCCTCGTGCCGACGCTCGTGCCGGGCATCAACACGCACGCGCTCGGCGACATCGTGCGCTTCGCGCTGGCGCACGCGCCGGTCGTGCGCGGCGTCCACTTCCAGCCGGTGAGCTACTTCGGGCGCACCCCGTCTGCGCCGGAAGTCCGCTTCCGCGATGACGCCGCCCGCATCACGATCCCCGAAGTGATCCGCGCGTTGGAGGCGCAAACTGAAGGATTGGTCAAAGCTGCACAGTTCATCCCGCCGGGCTGTGAAAACGCGCTGTGCTCGTTCCACGGCAACTTCGTCATCCTGGCGGATGGCAGACTCTTCGGCTGGACGCACCATCAGCCCAAGACGTGCGGCTGCCAGCCCAAACCGGCGGAGGAAGGCGCAGCGGAAGCGCGCAGCTTTGTCGCACATCAATGGACCGCGCCGGAGCCAATCTCGACTTCCGGCGGTCCCAGCCTGGGTGGATGGGACGAATTGTTAGAACGCGCCAAAACGTACACATTCTGCATTTCCGGCATGGCGTTCCAGGATGCCTGGACGCTGGATTTGGAGCGGCTGCGCGATTGCTGCATTCACGTCGTCGCCCCCGATGGACGGATTGTGCCGTTCTGCGCGTACAATCTTACGGCGCGGGATGGGCGGGCACTCTACAGGAGTAGGGAGTAGGGAATAAGGGGGCCAATCCCTACTCCCTACTCCTTACTTCCAAAGGAGCTGAACTTGACGCCGCTGGAACCCTGGATTGCACGTAAGATAGGTACGAGCCGCCTCACCCGCGAGGCGCTGGACGCTTACCAACTGGCACGGCTGCGGGAGACGCTGGCCTGGGCCGGGGAGCGCAGCCACTTCTACCGCGCGCTTCTAGCACGCACACATCTGGCGGACGTGCCGGCACAGTTGGAGAGCCTGGCGGATGTGGCCGCGCTCCCCTTCACCACCGCCGCCGACATCCGGGAAGATGCGCTGCGCTTCGTCTGCGTCTCGCAGGGCGAGATCGCGCGCGTGGTCACGCTCGATACGTCCGGCACGACGGGAGCGCCTAAGCGACTGTACTTCACCGCCGACGACCAGGAATTGACGGTGGATTTTTTCCAGGTGGGAATGTCCACCTTCACTGTGCCGGGAGACCGCGCGCCATTCGGAAATGGTGTGTTGATTTTGCTGCCGTGCGCGCGGCCCGGAAGTGTGGGCGATTTGCTGGCGCAGGCATTGGCGCGGATGGGCGCGGAAGGCATCCGGCACGGCCCGGTAACGGACATAGCCGCCACATTGGAGATGCTGGCGCAGAAGCGCATCACAGGTCTGGTGGGGACGCCGGCGCAGGTGTTGGCACTGGCGCGTTTCCCAGAGCAGCCGCCGCTGAAGTTGCGCTTCGCGCTGCTCACCACCGACCACGTTCCGCAGGCCATCGTCGCTGCCGTGGAAGCAGCGTGGGGCTGCACGGTGTATAATCACTACGGCATGACCGAGATGGGATTGGGCGGCGGGGTGGATTGCGCGGCGCGGCGCGGGTATCATCTGCGCGAAGCCGATCTGTATGTGGAGATTGTGGATCCGCACACGGGGCAGCCCCTCCCCGACGGCGACGAAGGCGAGATCGTCTTCACAACGCTGACGCGGCAAGGGATGCCCCTCATCCGCTACCGCACCGGCGACGTGGGACGCTTCATCCCCGGCGCGTGTCCGTGCGGGACAAGTCTTAAAACGCTGGCGCACGTCACACACCGGCGGGAAAATGTTGCACAATTACCCACCGGCGACGACCTCACACTGGCCGAATTGGACGAAGCCTTGTTCGCCCTGGAGGGCGTGGTGAATTTTACGGCCGAATATGAACCCGGCGTTTTGACACTGGCACTTGCGGCGTATCGGAATAAGGCTATAGTGCCGGAAGCGCGCGCGGCGCTGTTGGCATTGCCGGTTATAGCGCGGGCAGTGGAATCCGGTATGCTGCAACTCAATTTGAGTGTCGCGCCGGCGGGTGTTCCCTCTCCGGCAAAGCGAGCTTTCAGTTTTGGCTGACTCATGAACACTGCAAATTAATTAGGTGCGTCTCAAATAAGTCGGAATATAGGTGCAACGCACTTCGGAAAGTGCATCGCACCAGCTTTGCCCAACTGAAATGAAACACACCCAAATTAATCCGGCAATCCTCATAAGTCAGCGTGTATATCTCAATATTTCGGAGGAATTTTAATGGTAAGAACCTTATGGAAGATTATGGCAGTGTTAGTTGTATTGAGCATGGCAGTAAGCTGCGCGCCGGCGGCGACAAACGCCCCCACATCTGATGCCGGGGCAGTGCAAGCCGGCGCGGCGACGTTGCAGATCACCGGCGCGATTGCTGGAGAGCAGACGTTTACGACAGAAACGCTGCGCGTCCTGGGAACCCGCGAGACGGCGTACACGAACAAAGACGGTGAGACGACGACTTACACTGGCGTATCCTTCACAGCGCTGTTGGCTGAGGTGGGAGCAGCGGCGGACGCCACGACATTGATCTTCGTCGCCAGTGATGGCTACGAGGCCCAAGCGTCGTTGGCCGAAGTCATAGCCTGTGCCGGGTGCATTGTCGCGTTCCAGGACAAGGGCGGCTTCCGCGTGGTACTCCCGGATTTCCCCGGCAATATCCAGGTGCGCGATCTCATCAAAGTCCAGGTATTTAGCGATGCCGAGGCCATCCCTCAGGCCCCCCAAACCGGCGACGAGGCCATCCCCAACGACGGCCCGGTGACCGTCACCGATGCCGCAGGGCGCACGGTCAGCCTGGAGCGGCTGCCGCGTCGCATTGTGGTGGCCGGACGCGGGCCGTACATGGGACTGCACTTGCTTTACACCTTCCCTGAAGGGCGGAAGCGCCTCATCGGCGTGGAGAGCAAGAGCGCGTCGCAGAGCGACTTTATCATCCATGTGGATCCCGATTTTGTCGACGGCGTGGTGAGTCTGGCCGCGAACCCCAACCCGGAGCAGATCACCGCGCTCGAACCCGACCTGGTATTGATGAAGAGTGTGGTGCTGGAAGAGATGGGGGACGCCCTGGCGCAGGTCAACATTCCTGTAGTTTACCTGGGATTGGAAACACCGGAGCAATTCTTCCAAGACGTGACTAACCTCGGCCTGCTGCTGGGAAATCCAACACGCGCCGAAGAGGTCATTGCCTTCTACCAGAACCGCCTCGATCGCGTCACCTCGCGGGTAGCGGACGTGCCGGAGAACGAGCGTCCCCGCGTGTTGCTGGTAGATTACTCCGACCGTGGTGCTGAAGTAGCCGTGCAAGTCCCGGCACAGGCCTGGATGCAGACGTTTCAGGTCGAGGCCGCGGGCGGCATCCCTGTGTGGATCAGTGAAGCTCAAATCACAGATGGATGGACGGTTGTGAATTTCGAGCAGATCGCAGCCTGGGATCCCGAAAAAATCTTCGTGGTGATGACATACGACCACGATACGCAAGCGGTGATGGACAGTCTCAAAGCTGATGGCTATTGGAGCAAACTCACAGCGGTACAAAACGGGGAGCTGTACGCCTATCCGATGGATCATTTTCAATGGAATACGCCCGAACCCCGGTGGATTCTCGGCTTTACATGGTTGGCAACACATATTTATCCCGATCTTTTCGCCGACGTAGATCTTCAGGAAGAAATTTATACCTTCTTCGGCGAACTCTATGAACTGGATCGCGCCACGGTGGATAAAGTTATTATGCCGAAGGTCTTTCTTGATGTCCGCTGAAGCACGAGCGGCGACTGCACGTGCTGCCCAATTCCGACATCGCTTATGGGGACTGGCGGGTGTGTTGCTCCTGGGCATGGCGCTCTCGCTGCTCTTCGGACGCTACCCCGGCCCTTATTTCACCCCGCCGGCGGTGCTGCGCGATAACGAGTTGGCCCGCACAGTGATACTGAATCTGCGGTTGCCACGCATCCTGGCCGCCGTCCTCCTCGGCGCGACGCTGTCTGCTGCCGGGACCACCTTCCAACTTATCTTCCGCAATCCTCTGGTGGATGCCGGATTCCTGGGTGTTTCACAGGGCGCTGCATTTGGCGCTTCTCTGGGCATTGTCTTTCTGGGCGGCTCCGCCGCGACCGTGCAGGGCAGCGCGGCCTTGTTCGCCTTTTTGGGACTGGCGGCCAGTTACATAATGGCGCAGCGGCTGCGCCTGGGGGATTGGGTGTTACGGCTGGTGATGGCAGGGATCGGCGTCTCCGCTTTCTACGCAGCCGGAACCGGCATCATTAAATACCTGGCCGATCCCCTCAAGCAACTGCCGGATATCACCTTCTGGCTACTAGGTGGATTGTGGGCCATCACCTGGGAGGATGTGCTGCACATCTTGCCGGTGGTTGTGCCCGCGCTCGCCGTGATCTACCTGATGCGTTGGCGGTTGAATCTGCTCTCGCTGCGCGATACAACGGCCTTTTCGTTGGGGGCATTGCCAGGACGCGAGCGGCTGGTGATGCTCGTAGCAGCGGTAGCAGCGACAGCGGCTGTTGTTTCCAAAGCCGGGCAAATCGGCTGGGTAGGACTGATCGTGCCGCACATCGCCCGGCGGGTACTTGGTGCGGATGCACAGGCGGCAGTCCCCGGGGGGATGCTTCTTGGCGGCCTTTTCGTGCTGCTCTGCGATGACCTGGCCCGCACGGTACTCACCGGAGAGATCCCGCTAGGGATTCTAACCTCACTCATCGGCGCAGTCGTCTTCTTCAGCCTGCTGCTGCGCAACGAACTGGAGTTGAAACGATGAAGGGTGAGACCGCACAGCTACACAAATCATCGCGGACATGCGAATCATCACATTCCGCCGTCTCACTAGAGGGGCTGGCTTTCCGCTACGCGCCGGCTGCACCCGATGTGGTGCAGAACATCACACTCGATTTACCATCCGGCGCGGTGACGGCAATCCTGGGGCCAAACGGTTCTGGTAAGACCACGCTACTGCACCTGATCCTGGGTCTACTTACGCCACAGCGCGGGCACATTCTGCTCGACGGGGTACACCCTACGACCTACGGGCATCGTCAAATGAGTCACATCCTGGGCCTGGTCCCGCAGGAAGAGCCACCGGCCTTCAATCTGAATGTACTAGAAACGGTGCTGCTAGGCCGCGCGCCGTACCTGAGTTTGTTGCAGCGGCCCAGCGACCACGATTACGCCACCGCCTTTCGCGCGCTGGAGATAGTGGGCATGACGGCCTTATGGGATCGCCCTGTCCCGGCCCTGAGCGGCGGTGAACGCCAGTTGGTCATCCTGGCGCGGGCGTTGACCCAGGAGCCGGCCATCCTGCTGTTGGATGAACCGACTTCGCATTTGGATGTCAGTAATGCGCGGCGTATCCTGACCCTGATGCGCGATCTGCGAGCACAAGGCCAGACGGTGATCTTCACCACCCATGATCCCAATGCCGCTGCCACAACCGCTGACCACGTGGTACTTATGCACGAGGGATGTGTGCTGCACACTGGTTCTGTGGCTGAGACCTTAACGGCAGCTCATCTTTCCGCCACCTATGATGTACCCATTGATGTCGTACAGGATCGCCGGGATCGCCCGCTGGTGGTAGTCTACTGAAAATAGAACAGGTTTTCCAACCTGTCAAATTATTACAAAATCAGAGAAAAGGAGGCATATTGTGGAATCTGTACCTAATTGGTTATCATTATGGAAAGCACTTGTAGAAGCTCATGAGCATGGACGTAGGGAGGTTGAAATCCATCCTGATGTCTGGCGGGCCAGGGCGCATACGTATCACGAAGCAGTGCAACATCGCTGGGCGCAACCAGACTCCAGCCGCGACTTCATCGCCGCTGACCTGGGAAACTATACTGGTGAAACGGTACTGGATATCGGGGCGGGAACCGGGGCATGGACAGTATTCCTCGCGCAGTATGCTCACCATGTGACCGCTGTCGATCCCTCACCGGCAATGCTGGATGTCCTGCGCGAGAATGTCACAGCGGCGGGATTGACGAATGTCACCGTCATAGAAGGTAGCTGGCCCGAAACTGAGGTATCCCAACACGACGTGGTGCTCTGCTCCCACGCTCTCTATGGTGTCGCTGACTTCGCGGCGTTTGTACGCAAGATGGAAACAACGGCACGGCGACGTTGTTTTTTGCTGCTGCGCATTCCACCCCCCGGCAGTGTGATGGCACAAGCCGCACGGCATGTCTGGGGCCAACCTTACGATAGTCCTAACTTCCAGGTTGCCTATAATGCACTCTTACAATTAGGTATCTTCGCTAACGTAGTGATGGAAGATAGTGGATTGTGGAAGCCATGGAAAAGTGATAATCTTGATACAGCATTGGCCGACGTTAAACGCCGTCTTGATTTGGTAAACGATACAACCCATGATGCTTTCCTGCGCGACTTACTTACCCGGCATCTCACTGAACAGGAGGGGCAACTCGTCTGGCCGCGCGGCACGCGCTCAGCCCTGGTCTATTGGAATGTGAGAGATCTCCAAAATGTGTGACTTGACCTATCAGGAAGCTATAAATTTGTTCAAGCAGTGGGGCTTCCAGGTAGAACCTGGCCCGCGCACGGGTGAAGTCACGTTGTTGTTAAAAAATGACGATGGTTGCACGTATAGCGTGCAGGAGCAAGCCATGTTACCCAAAATAGCTGCCGTCATTCTGGCCGTGCGCTGGCGCAATGGCAAAATGGCTTGCCAGACAGCACCAGGCGTATGCGTTTAGCTTTGTGAGCAAACGGCGCCATTGACGGCAGCAAAGGGACTAAAGCCGCAGGAAATTTGACGTTTGACAAAGATATAGATAAAATACTTCTTAAATCAGACAATCTATGTTAACTTAAGTACGAAGAATGCGCTATGGAAAGCGCGGCTACATTCCGACACTTATGCACGCTATCAAATCCTTGAGGCTGTGCAGGTGGCAACTTGAATTATGTTAGGAGAATAATCATGACTTTATCCCCTGTGTTAATTGCTGGCGCATGGCGTCAAGCTCAAAATCCTGTAGGCGACTTTACAGCCGTAAACCCCGCGACCAGAATCGCGTTACCGGACGTATACCCGGTATCCGGATGGCCGGAAGTGGAAATAGCCCTGCACGCTGCCCAGGAAGCCGTGTCCATACTACGGACAGCGCCGTGTGAATTACTCGCGAATTTCCTGGAACAGTATGCAGCTAACATCGAGAGGCGCGCGGACGCCCTTGTTGAGATGGCACACCTGGAAACAGCATTGCCCCAGATCCCCCGGCTGCGCGCGGTGGAATTACCCCGAACCGCGGATCAATTGCGTCAAGCAGCGGCCGCCGTTCGAGATCGCTCGTGGCGTCACGCCACACTGGATGTGGCGCGTAACATCCGCTCTATATATGCCCCGCTAGGTGGTGCAGTTGCCGTTTTCGGGCCAAACAACTTCCCCTTCGCGTTCAACTCAGTCGCTGGCGGGGATTTCGCGGCGGCAATTGCCGCCGGAAATCCGGTCATTGCCAAAGCAAACACGGGACATCCGGGCACAACCCGCCTGTTTGCAGAAGCCGCGTTCGAAGCAATACAGCACACCGGGCTGCCCCCGGCAACGGTACAATTACTTTACCGTATTCCCCCCGATGCCGGTTTCCAGCTCGTTTCTCATCCCCTCATCGGGGCGACGGGTTTCACCGGCAGCCGCGCGGCCGGCCTGAAACTCAAGGAAGCTGCCGACCGTGCCGGGAAGCCCATCTATCTGGAACTTTCCAGTATCAATCCGATCTTCGTCCTCCCCGGCGCACTGCACGAGCGGCTGGAAGCGATAGCCGCCGAACTCTTTGCCTCGTGTTCGTTAGGTGTCGGGCAATTCTGCACCAAGCCAGGATTTGTAGTATTGATGCAAGATGCGGCAAGCGAGACATTCCTGGCGGCAGTACGCGAGCATTTTGTCAGTCCACCTGGTATCCTGCTTGGTGCGGGTGGTGTGCGCACGATTGCACAGGCAGTCGAGAAGATGCAGCATTATGGCGCCGAAGTGTTGACCGGTGGCGAGGAAGTAGCAGGCGATGGCTTTTGCTATGCCAACACCCTGTTGACTGTCTCTGGAGATACATACCTCGAAAATCCTCACGCGCTCCAAATCGAAGCATTTGGCGTTGTCTCGCTGGTTGTCCTGGCACGCGACGCGGCGCAGATGCAAGAAATCGCCCGTAGTCTGGAGGGCAACCTAACCGGCTCGTTCTACACACATTCCCAGGGTACAGATGACGCGCTTTACGACCAGATCGCGCCTATCGTCCGCGATCGGGTAGGACGCCTGCTTAACGATAAGATGCCTACCGGGGTAGCAGTATCACCGGCTATGAATCATGGTGGACCCTATCCGGCGACCGGTCACCCCGGCTTTACGGCGGTAGGGATCCCGGCAGCAATGTTGCGCTTTACGGCTCTGCACTGCTACGATAACGTGCGCCCGCACCGTCTGCCCCCAGAGTTGCAGGATCGGAATCCCACCGGCACAATGTGGCGCATCATCAACGGGAGCTGGACGCAAGCCGATGCTTGATGCAGAATTCTTCCCGAGTTAGACAAAACTAACTATTTAAGTTCTTAGCCGAACTTGATACCTTGCGCCAATGGGAGTTCCCGGCTCCAGTTGATCGTGTTTGTTTGGCGGCGCATATAGGCTTTCCAGGCATCTGACCCTGACTCACGCCCGCCGCCAGTTTCCTTCTCTCCCCCAAACGCTCCCCCAATTTCTGCACCACTTGTGCCAATATTAACGTTGGCGATCCCACAATCGGAACCGGAAGCGGCCAGAAATTGCTCTGCCTCTAGCAAATTCGTAGTAAAAATAGCGCTGGAAAGTCCCTGCGGCACACTATTGTGGATAATGATGGCTTCATCTAATGTCTCATACGCTATCACATAGAGAATCGGGGCAAAGGTCTCCTCCTGCACAATAGCCGTCTGCTGTGGCATACGGACAATCGCCGGTTCTACAAAACAACGGCCTTTTTCGGCCAATCGTCCACCACCAAAACACACCTTGCCACCTTGCGCGCGCGCGGATTCAAGTGCGGATAACATATTATCTACCGCCGCCTCCTCAACCAGTGGCCCCATCAATGTATCTGGCAGCAGGGGATCTCCAATACGCACTTGTTGATAGGCAGCAATCAAACGATCCATAAGCTGATCCACGATCCCACGGTGCGCAATAATCCGCCGGGTTGAAGTACAACGTTGACCGGCCGTACCCACTGCGCCAAACAGAATTGCCGGTACGGCCAGGGCCAAATCTGCGTTTTCGGTGACGATGATGGCATTATTACCGCCAAGTTCCAGGATAGAGCGACCCAACCGGCGCGCGACAACCTCGCTCACATGGCGTCCCATTGCCACGGATCCGGTAAAACTGATTAAGGGAACGCGCGGATCATTGATCAGCCGCTCGCCCACACTGCGCCCGCTACCAATGACGAGGTTAAACACACCGGCAGCCCCATAATCGGCGGCAACCCGATTGGCGACGTGCTGTACGGCAATGGCCGTCAGCGGCGTCAGGGATGAAGGCTTCCACACTACCGGATCGCCGGCAACCACGGCGATAGCCGCATTCCATCCCCACACAGCGACCGGGAAATTAAAGGCCGTAATCACCCCCACTACTCCCAGGGGATGCCATTGTTCATACATACGATGGGCAGGCCGCTCCGAATGCATTATTAGACCATATAACTGGCGCGAAAGCCCCACGGCAAAATCACATATATCAATGATCTCTTGCACTTCACCCATACCTTCGGCCCGAATCTTGCCCATCTCCAGGGTGACTAACTCACCCAATGGCTCACGAAGCTCGCGCAATGCAGCCCCCAGATCGCGGATCAATAACCCGCGTTTGGGTGCTGGAATCGTGCGCCAGGTCTCAAAAGCCCTGCCCGCGCTGCCAATGACTTGATCGTAAACAGCATCCGTTGTCTGGATAACCTCGGCAATAGGCGCACCCGTAGCCGGGTTGTAAGAAACTAACCGCTTACCAGCGGGATCGGCAATCCACTCTCCCGCGCCAGTACAAGCGCCAGAGTTCACAGCATCGATGTGTAATTTTTCCAGTAAGTTCTTCATAACTCTCCTTAAACGTTGTTGATGACGCCTTATGCCAGGGCCTGCCCCAACTGCGCGATAAGGTGACGCGCAATATGTACATTTGAGGTATTTGCGGGCCATTCCGCAGCCGGTTCGGCCTCCGGGAGGATAAAAAGTCGCAACGTCTCCGCTTTCCATGCCAGACGCGCTACAAACAAATGGTGCTCCCACCAACGTCCCTGCACACCATCCCAGGGTTGTGGGTCAGCACATAAGTACGTTACGGCACGGTCAATAGCATGCCCCAGCACGATGGAGAAGGGCAATCCTTTTTCCAGAACAATCTCCCGTACCGGTTGACATTCTACCCATCCCCCATCAACTTGATGGCAAACCGGCACCACGACGAAAGCGCGTCCACTGGCATAAACATGTACTCTGTGTTCATTCATAATTTTAATCCTTAACGAGGGGTTGAGGGTGTTTTTTCGTTGGCGGGCTACGCCCGCCAACGAAAAAACACCTCTTTCTTGCGGTTTTAGCCGCTTTTCTGCCATCAATGGCGCCGTTTGCTCACAAAATCAAACGCATACGTTCACACTTTCTCACCAATGGACTTGGCTTGTGTGAAGAGCAACAAGTAGTCCGGCCCACCAGCTTTGGAATCCGTCCCGCTCATGTTAAATCCACCAAAGGGATGGATACCGACCAACGCGCCGGTACATTTACGGTTAAAGTACAGGTTACCGACGTTAAACTCGCGACGGGCATAAGCTAACCGTTCCGGGTCTGTGCTATAATACGCCCCCGTCAATCCAAACTCAGTGCCATTGGCGATCTCGATAGCGTGCCGCCAATCCTTAGCCTTGATGATGGTCAACACCGGGCCAAAGATCTCCTCTTGTGCGATCCGTGCATCGGGCGCAACGTCGGCAAAAATGGTTGACTCAATGAAATAACCGTCGCGTTCCAGGGCCTTACCCCCATAAAGCAGGCAGCCCTCGCGCTTACCAATTTCGATGTAGTCCAGTACCGTCCGGTACTGATTATGCGATACCACGGGGCCGGTATAATGCTCGCGCTGTTCAGGGTCACCGATGGTCAAAATCTTGCGGGCCTGCTCGAGAATTTTCTCAATGAGCAAATCGTAAATCTCGGCCACAAGAATAGCACGCGAACCGGCGGAGCATTTCTGTCCTTGAAAACCAAATGCTGACATTACAATGCCTTTAGCGGCAGCATCCAGATCGGCAGTTTCATCTACCACGACGGCGTCTTTGCCGCCCATCTCCAAAATTGTGCGCTTAATCCAGATCTGGCCTGATTGTGGCTTCGCTGCCCGTTCGTGGATACGCAATCCGACCTCCTTTGAGCCGGTGAAAGCGATAAAGCGCATTTTGGGATGATCTACCAACGTTTCTCCTGCCACCGCACCCGATCCGGTGAGATAATTGCAGACGCCTGCCGGCAAGCCCGCCTCACGCAGGATTTTGAAGTATTCCCAAGCGATCATGGGGGAGTCACTGGCCGGCTTGAGGATAATGGCGTTCCCGGCAACAATTGCCCCGCTGCTCATTCCTACCGTGATCGCCAATGGGAAATTCCACGGGGGAATCACAGCACCCACCCCCAGCGGAATATAATGCAAGGTGTCACACTCACCCCGTGTTTGATAGACTTCTACCAGTTCCAATTTAAGCATCTGGCGCGCGTAATATTCCAGGAAATCTATAGCTTCGACAGTATCGGCGTCCGCCTCGACCCAATTCTTCCCTACCTCATAGACCATCCACGCGCTCATCTCATGCTTGCGCGCGCGCATCAAAGCCGCCGCTCGCAGCATAATGGCGGCGCGTTCTGTCGCAGGCGTCCGGCCCCATGTCACAAAGGCCGCGTCCGCTGCTTCAATGGCCTGTAATGCCAGTTCAGTTCCAGCTTTAGAGAAAATACCGATAACCTGATCAGGATGTGCCGGATTGATCGAAGTGAAAGTTGTCTCCGTGTATATCTCCTTTCCACCGATGACAACAGGGTGTCGTTGTCCAAACTGCCCGCGTACCCGCGCCAGCGCCGACTCAAATGCGGCGACATTCTCCGGCAGTGTAAAATCAGTAAGTGACTCGCTCCGAAACTCACCGATTTGTTCCAACATCGTCCGTACTTCTTGCGTATTTTGCATTAGCTCCCTCCTGAATTATGATGAATACGTTCATACTGAGCAGTTAATGTACTTCACTGACAACAAAAAAACGGCGTCCCAGAAAAGGAGCGCCGTGACGTATGATAACAGTCCCATCTCAGGCACACATATATGCACTCCCAAGATTAGGGAATGTCTATCGGCAACAGCGCACTTCCTTTCCAAACACGGGAGGCACAGCAGTTTCCCGCTATACCCTATCGGTCCTGTTTCCATAAGTGAACGGCTAAACCGCTAACTCTCAGGCAAAAAGACTCGGAAGTGGGCATCAACAGATGCAGACATCCAGCAGGGGTCTACATCCGCACTGTCACAAATCTAATGATGAGTGTAACGTAGATAAGTTCGAGAACAAGTAATAAATTTCCTGATTTCTTGTTACGAAACGTGACATTCTATTTTTGCAACGCTTTCTGATAAAGCGCGGTCCCATAAAATTCATAAGACGCGGCTTTGTCAGGCACATCAACAAGATGTACGGTAAACCTGGCCGGCACACCGTTATCCGGGAGGTAATCGCGGAAGAAATTCCGGTAAGCTTCAGCATAAGCTTTGCGCAGCCGATCTTGTTCCGCCGCATACCCTAGCGGGTCCACCAGCGGATTTGGGGATTTGGGCTGGCAGCCAAAGGCATGGATTTCGATAAAATCTACATCCTTCAAAGAGTTACAGATTCCAGCCTCCTGCAACCAAAACTCCCAACTTTTAAAGACCAGCGGTATTTCCTCTGCCGGCTCCATTGTAACAAGATTCTCCAATCCTAACACTCCCTTTGCCGAATACCCTCCCGTTAAACCTGCAAATGAAATTCTGAGATCCCCATCCGGCAATTCCTCTGTGACCAAGGCCGACAACACCGGATGTTCTCCCTGGTAATAATAGGTCAATTTCCCACGTTTTTTAACATTAAATAACATGATCAAGCACCTCCTAATAAACCCGAATGTGGCCAAAGCCGCCACTTGAAAAACATACCCAGACCCTTGTTCCTGTCTGGAGCAGGTGACAGAAAACGATAATCTTTCACAAAACCAAACGGTCATAAAATACTTTTCAGTGCCGCGCTACGCGCGGCACTGAAAAATGCATTCCTTAAAAAAGGGCTTTAGGCCATAATTGCAATACAAACGCCAACAGACTAAGTCATATATCGATATTTTATTATACCCTCATCAACGTAATTACGCCAATACCACGCGGCGACCCTCCACCTGCGCCACCGCTACCGGCACGTTATAGGTTTGCGAGAGATTCTCAGAGGTGAAGACATCCTCCAACGCGCCGGCGGCCAAGGTCTGCCCGGCGCGCATTAACACGACGTAATCGGCAACAGCAGCTACCAGGTCCGGCTCATGGGTCGTGAAGACAGCAGTGACACCGCCAGCCACCAACTGCTGGATCAAATGTAGCACACGCCCCTTGTTCCCCAGATCCAAATGCGCAGTAGGTTCATCTAACAACAAGATACGCGGCTGTTGAGCCAATGCGCGGGCGATTAAGACCAATTGCCGTTCACCGCCACTTAATGCCTCAATGGGACGCCGGGCCAGCTCAGCAATACCTACCCGGGCCAATGCCTCCTGTGCCACTCGAATATCCTCAGCACGGGGGACAGCCAGCAAATCCAGGTACGGAGCACGGCCCAGCAACACGTATTCCAACACCGTAAAATTAAACGGGATCGTCTCTTCTTGCGAGACCATGCCCACCAAGCGGCCCAACTCACGCCGCGAATAGCTATGGCGGGGGCGACGATCCAACTGAATAATACCTGCGTGAGGCATAAGCAGCCCCAGGATCAAATGCAACAATGTAGATTTACCCGCCCCATTAGGTCCCAACACGGCGGTAATAGATCCCGCAGGAATCTCAAGCGACAGGTTCTCAAACACCGCGCGCGTGTGACCATTATAGCTGAAGCGAATCGCAGAAAGGGCAATCATTGAAGGATAATGAGTATTCAAAGCAGCATGGTATTCCTTTCGTCAAACGTCATGCGTCATGCGTCAAACGTCATACACCACACATTGTCATGTTTGACATTTCGTGTATCACATCTCATGTCCATTATTCAATTTTGGCCGCACTATCATCAGCACGCTAAACGCGACTGCGCCGATCAATGAAGTTAAAATACCCAGAGGGATCTCGCCGGATAGAACGGAACGGGCAACGGTATCGCACAGGACAACAAATGTACCGCCAAGCAAGAGCGCACCGGGCAGCGCGTATTGTGCATCTGCACCGAGAAGGCGACGCGCCAGATGCGGGACAATCAACCCTACCCACCCTACAACCCCCGCAACGGCCACGACAACGGCCGTCGCAGCGACAGACGCGGTCAACAGCACCAG
>JAFGFI010000456.1 GCA_016931185.1 Anaerolineae bacterium | reverse complement strand
CCAGTAGCTGCCCGCGAAGAAGCCCGCCAGCGCCTTATCCACGCCGCGCGATTCGGTCAGCAGGGTGTAAGTCCACGTGCCCAACGAAGTTTCCGCGCCCACGTACAGGAAAAACAACAGCATGCTCAGCCACACGTGCGGCTGCCGCAGTGTCTCGCCCAGCGGCGTTTTGTAATCCGTCAGTTTCTTCTCCGCCTCGGCATCGCCGCTGCCCGATAGTGCATCGTTCTGGTTCCACATGGCCAGAGTCAGCACAAAGCAGGCCGCCAGCGCGATCTGAAAACCACCCACCACCCGGTACCCGAACCGCCACGTGTTGAAGGTGGTGAGTCCAAACGTCATGATAATCGGGCCGGTGGTAATCCCCACCCCCCAACTGGCATGGAGCCACTGCATCAGCCCTTCGCCGAAATGCGCCGCCACGTAGGTGTTGAGACCGGCGTCAATCGCCCCGGCCCCCAACCCGGCGAACACGCCCAGCACGATCATCATCCACCACTGCGGGACAAGGGTGTAACCGAGCAACGCCACCCCGGTGAGAAAGCAACTCGCCGCGAGCATGCGGCCCACGCCCATGTGGGAGAGCAAGAAGCCGCTGAGGAAGCTGGAGGTCATATAACCAGCGACCACAGTGATCAGAAATATGCCAATCGCGTCCAGTGGGATGGAAAAACCGGTCCGGATCGAGGGCCAGCCAACGCCAAGCAATCCATCGGGCAGCCCAAGCGCGACAAAGGCGATAAATGCCAGCAAAACGAGGCCAAGTTTGGGGTAGTGTCTTACTTTCGTCCAGATATGCATTGAAGTTCCTTTATGTCAAAGATTTAGCGGCCGCTGAGCAGGTAAGGCGGCAAGTACTTGCGCTTTCATAGAAACCAGAGAGAGATTATAGCACACTCAGCGCGATTCTCCGGCGCTATGTGGTAAACCGACTGACTCTCTGCACGCCGCCGAAAGATCCGCGCGAAGAATGAAAGCTGTTCTTTTCCACGGTGCTGGGGGGCAGCCAGATAGTTCACGTACGGTTCAGAGCGGTGATTTTTCGCCTCTCTTCCTCATATTCCGCTATTCTTTTCCACTCGATTATGCTATTAATCAATTGAAGTGATCCCATAACATTCTCCTTTCTTGCAATCGATTGCATTTCGATCTAAAAAAAGACTGTACATCAGCTTAAGCTGATTTCCGAATTACTAACTCCACCGGAAGCGTCACGCTGGTGATGGCACCGGTTTGGATGTATTGAATCAGGTTCTGCGCCAGTAGCTTGCCCGTCAAAGGGAGATTCTGCCGTATCGTGGTGAGGGGTAAGTTGTTATAGATAGCGATGGGGAGATCGTCATACCCGACGACGGCAATATCCTCTGGAACGCGCTTACCACTATCCTGGATGACGTTGATGGCCCCAATCGCCATCAGGTCACTGTTGATAAAAACTGCATCCAGATCAGGGGATTGTTCGAGCAGGCGCTGCATGGCGGCCATTCCAGAAGCGTGAGAATAATCGCCATAAACCTGCATATTGGAATCTACGCTACGTCCGGCGGCCTGTAGAGCATTTTCATAACCCCTGAAACGGTACTGCACCGTCAAACTATCGTCAGGACCACCCAGGAAAGCAATCCGTTGCCGGCCAATACGGATCAAGTGCTGGGTTGCAAGCATACCTCCGGCAATATTGTCGCCGGTAACCCAGCAGTAGTTAAGTCCTGGTACTGGAGTGCCCCAGCCGATAAAGGGTGCATCCATCTCTACCAGGGATTTAATATACGATGGCTTGTGGTTTGAGGTCATCAGGATAAAACCAGCCACGCGCCCGCTATCAAGATAAGCGTGTGCCCATGCGGTGTCGCGCGGATCGGCATGAATGACGAGAAGATCATAGCCCAGGGTGTGTAGTCCATTCCCGATACCGCTCAACATCTCCAGTCCAAATAAATCTTCCTCTAAGGTAAGTTTCGTGTACTCGGTAGATACAACGAAGGCTACCGTGCGGCTTTGGCCTAAACGGAGATTGCGGGCTGGGGCGTTAATGCGGAAGTTATGCTCTCGAGCGATGGCCTGAATGCGTTCTCTTGTCTCCTGGCTGATGAGGAAGCTATTATTTAGAGCACGTGAGACCGTCGATCTGGACACATTGGCCAGCCGGGCGATGTCTTCAAGGGTTTGGACGGTTTTCTTACTCATTGTCATTTCCTTGTCTTTGCAATCGATTGCATTATAACATAGAAATAGCTCTTTGTCAATAAGGTAAGTTATAGTCTAGTTGATCTACGTCTTTGTTTGACAGTTTACCTAACCAAGATATAATGTGTTTGATTTAGAGGAGATATAAGATGCGCACTGACGATTTAATCCAAAGTCAACTACGCGATCCAAATCGCGTGGTCGGTTTTGTTTTGTCGCAGTGCGCCCGTTGAACGGGATATAATCGATTTCTGACCGTGGGCGTGTTGCGATGCCCACGGTCTTTTTTTGCGTTGTGTTTATGAGGCCGTGGGGATTATCCACGGCCTTTTTCATTAGGAGGATTGTTTGAAGAGATTGCTTTATTATCATACTGCTCGCGCCTGATCGGGGACGACGCCAAAGCCAGTGAGGTTGAACACACACTTACTGGTGGAAGGTGGGGGAACCTGCCTTGCTGTCTCCGGTGCGGTTTTGAGAGAGCCAATAAGATGGCGGAAAATACGATACAGCCGGATGATATAGAAAGGCTGATCGAGCTATTTTAACGACAAAGGAGCAATAAGATGAATTTGTTTGATATGATCGATAGAACCAAGATACCAGAACCCTGGTCTGAGGGGGAAAAGATCCCCTGGAACGAGCCGGGCTTTAGCGAGCGTATGCTCAAAGAGCATCTATCGCAGGAGCATGACGCGGCCAGTCGCCGCTTTGAGCACATTGATGCACATGTCGATTGGATTCACCGCGATTTGCTGGGCGAACGTCCGGCGCGCGTACTCGACCTGGGTTGTGGGCCGGGACTGTACACTAGCCGCCTGGTCCGACTTGGGCACACGTGCAAGGGGATCGACTTTTCTCCGGCCTCGATTGCTTACGCGCGGGCCGAAGCGAAGCGGAATGGACTCGATTGCACCTACGTACAGGGGGATATTCGCACCACCGGTTATGGCGCGGATTTCGATCTTGTGATGTTTATCTATGGTGAGCTTAATGCATTCCGCCCGGAGGGGGCGGGAACAATCTTGCGCAAGGCGTGTGATGCGCTGACCGGCGGCGGCGTGTTACTGCTGGAGGTGTCCGGGTTTGAGGCGCTCGAAAAATGGGGAAAGAGCGGTTCTTCCTGGTACACTTCCCCGACCGGGCTATTCTCTGAGCGACCGCATCTGTACCTGGAGGAGACCTTTTGGGATGCGGAGCAGAATGTCGTCACTAGACGCTTTTACATCGTGGACGCCGAGAGTGGCGAGGTGACACCCCACGCGATGGGTACGCAAGCTTACACGAATGAGGAGTATCACAGGCTGCTGGAGAGATATGGATTCACGGATATCGTGTTCCTCCCGCCTCTGCCCGGTGGCGCGGGACTTTTTCCCATCGTCGCCCGCAAGCCAGGTACTTGAGGTAGGCATCACTTGTGCAAAGTGATGCTGCCGAGAAAATTTACCTTGCACGAGTGGCCGCTTTCGTGTGTGCAATGGCTCATCCTGGCCTACGTAAAGTTCTCTTTTTCGCCCCGCAGGGGCGAAAAAGAGAAGGGAAAGGATGTTTTTTTTCGCGTGCTGCAAGTGCCCACGTGAAAAAATGCACCTTTCTCTTCACCCCACACAAGGTAACAATTTGCATTATTTTACGAAACATGACCGATCTTAAAAGATCGATCATGTTTTATGATGCCACATCTAAACCGTCTGTCTATAAGAGCGAATGGTCGATCACCCGGAATGCTCACGTGCGCGCTGAAACAGTCTCCTGGCATCCCCCAGATGTGTTTGCGCCATACGCAACCCGCTCCACAGCAGGTAGCCGGCAACAATGACGGAACCAAGAACGTCTACATAGCGAGTCGCCGGGTGGGCTGGGGCTAAGGCGACGGCGGTCAGCGCGGTGACAACACAGAGGTCTACACTGGCTTTGGCGCGATATAGTTTCTGCTGCGCGGCAATGACGGAACTGTATTGCTCGCGTGTCAAGACGGTGTAGCGCCGCCAAAACCATCCATTGGTGATCAATCCCAAGGTGGCAATGATGAGACCTGAGATAACTTTGCCTCCCGGCTCATACACAGATAGCCGCGATAGGGCTACAATCGCCATAACAATGCCAGAACCGGCCATCGTCCCGGCGACGCTTAAGCCTGCGGTGCGCTCCAAGCGCGACTGGTCAGCCTTGCTGAGTGCTGTGTTCCGCTGAAGCTGGCGGAAGACCCACCAGGAGAGAAACAAAGCCACCAGTTCCATATCTCGCCGGATGAAGTCGGCGAGCTGGGTCGTGGAGTGACTGGAAAGAGTGGCCAGTCCTGTCACTAATGGCCCTGGTGCGCTCAGCAGCAGTGCCGTCAGCAATGTCTTTTCGCGGCTGGTTGCCTGTTCTTTGGTAAGCGTTGTCATATTACACTCCCAAGGAAGAGAAGAAAGACATCAGCGGCAAGATCGCAAAGGCCGTTGATAGGGGTACGGTGATTGTATCCATTCCGCGAGGGGAAAACAATTCGACAATAGAACTTAAAGGCGCGACCAGCAACGCGACGGCGAAGCTCACATACCAGGGCCGCCCTGCGTACATCAGGAGCGTAAGGTATATGGACAGCCCGGCCACAACGTACATTGCCAACGTTCCCTCAACCGTCTTCGTCCCAGCGATGCGCGGATGCTGAATTTTGCGACGCCCAAATTTTTTACCTACTAAGGCCGCCGCCGCGTCGCCAAAACCCCAGGCCATCACTGCTACAACGGCAACGTATTGCCAATCAATTCCCAGGAGGCCCCAAAAGACCGAGATCAAGATCACCAGCGATAGTTGCACAATAAGGAAACTTCTCTTAAACTCTCCCCCTTCGCGTTCAACCGCAATCCGCTTGTATAATGCGGAGTTTTCCACTAATGCGAGAATCGGATACACGATCAACACAAACGTCAATGCGGCCAGAACCGCCGCATACCAGGTGCTGAATAGCTTCAACAAAGGAAAGATAGACAAGACTATCACAAAGTGGTACATCTTGCGTGTGATCTCAAAAGGTATTTTTTTGTACACTTTAAGCAGTATGAGCGGCAACCCAGTGCCAATAAAGTAACATATAAACAATCCGAATCCAATTAAATCGCTACGCAACATCTCTAACCTCCCACTATAATTTCACCTGTTCGCCGGTAAAGTTCTCCGATATACGGCTGAGTAGGTTGATAAAGCACTCCAATTCATCCTGAGAGATACCCCGCACAGCCAGTGCAAAGATACGGTTGTAGATTTGCTCAGCTGCTGGCCCAATTGCCAACGCCGCATCGGTCAGCTGGACCCGGTGAGCACGCCTGTCGTCAGGGTCACGCTGCCGGGTGACATACCCTTTTCTCTCCAATGAATTCAGAGTGCGTGATATGGCCGCCTTGCTGACATCCAACTGTGCGACCAGTTGCTCTTGCCCCATCTCGTGGCCCTGTGTGAATAGATGGAGCAAGATATTTCCTTCGGCGCTGCTGAGACCGAGTGGATGTAAATTTTCATTAATGATCTGCCTGGCAGAGCGGAGCATATTATGAGCATGCAGCCAAATATCTTTGATTTCTGACATATATTCTCACCTGTTGTTACTTGTTATAAAAGGCAAGCGCGTGCATTAGTTAATATGTTAACAGTTAATTAAATATTAACGTATTTAGTTAACTTATCAACCGTTTTCCGGTGGCTTATACTGTATTGTGATCAATTTCGCTTCCTCAGACGTTCTATAATATAAAAGGCAGCCATAGCTGCGAAAGGACTGTACAGACATTGCCCAGCGATATATCGTCGGAAACGGCTCTGACTCTTTCGGATCTCTATATGCAGTTTGAATCAGCCCTGCGTCGCTACGCTGTCGGACTGACTCGTGACCCGTACCGGGCGGATGACTTAGTACAAGAGACGTTTATTCGAGCCATGGGCCACCTGGCGCTGTTATCCGGGCTCCAAGTCCCGCAGCGACGCGCATGGTTCTACCGTACCTTGCGCAACTTGTTCTTGGACCAGGAACGTGCGCGCCAGCGGCAGGAAGTCTTCGTCGCGCAACTTATCCAACAAACAGAAGCGATGCACAATCACCTGCCGTTGCACATCATAAGTGAGGTACTTGACATCATTCCAGAGCACTACCGAGAGTTGCTGGAACGGCGTTACTTACTGGGAATGACCAGCCAAGAGATCGCCGACGAATTGGATATCCCGGCCGGGACCGTTCGCTCGCGATTTCGCCTGATCTACAAGTGGCTGCGCAAACACCGCTCAGAATTTATCTGAAAAAAAGGAGAAAAATGCAGAAAAGCACAGATTCACAACCCATCCAGATTGTTAATGTTGGCATCCTGGATTTGAGAAAGGCCACCAAAGAATCCTTACCTGCGGGCTCCAAGTTGGTTAACGTTGGCATAATCGTCCACGACCAAGACCCGCGAGACCTGCTCGCCGGCGTGAGTATGGTCAACACCGGTCCGATCCGCAAGGCTCCCCCTGCCGGAGAGTGGGGGATGAGTATGGGACCTGTAGTCGTCACCCGTGGCATGCTGGAGGAATACGAAGTACCGCTTAACTTGTGTGCAATGGGGCCGATTGAGATCGATCCTGACGTCGAGATGCAAACCCTTGAGAGAAAAATGGGTATCCTGCATACAATGGGTCCAGTGATCTGCCCCGAACACCTGCTGCCCGCAGTACAATCAAAGGTCATCGGCGCGATGCGGCCCATATCATCCTATCGCTGTCCCCCTTCGGTGCAGTTTGTGCGAGGTAAGGTCGTCATAGATCAGGATTATCTCATCAAACTGGCAGACAGCACTGAGTTCGCCGTACTAGGCCATCTCCAGGTATCAGAGGTGCTGGACAATGACCTGATCCAAAAAAAACTGACCAAGCTCTATGTTACGGGAGGACTCACATGTCACGTGGAAAATCTGGACGCGATCCAGTCTGTACTGGCAGATCGCACCACAGAGATCAAAACCATTCCGGCGGGACACGCGCTCGTGATCGAGCCGCTTACGCTGGACAATGTCACCCTGACCTCGCTGCCTAGTCCCAAACTCTACTGCACGCGCCAGGTACAGATCACTCCAGATGCCGATCCAGCCATTCTCAGCATAGCTCTTGAAACTTTGATCTGTGAGGAGCTGGTCATCTGCCCCGCCAGCCTCAAGCCAGTCATTCGCAGCAAGGGAGACTGGTTCAAGACTCGATTGGTGGTCTATGAAGGTACGCTGTGGCATGTAGATGACGAGCTATACCTGGGAGAACACCACTTCGACTTTTTAGAGGACAAGGCAACGCTTTTGGTCGAAGGTGAGTTGTTCATTGACCAGGCTGTTTCGCCTCAGACGTTGAGCGCAGCCCTGCACAAGGTACACAACCTCGGTGTGATCTGGTGTACACCTGAGCAGATAGTGGCCCTGCGTCCGTTGCTGGGCCTGAAGAACGGGGATCTGCTGGACTCGACCGTAATTAAAAAACAGGCGCCGGAAATGCAGGAAGCATTGGACTTTGGGAGCGCCAAATATTTCAATATACCTTATGTGACGCTTTAGGAGAAAACGAATGAATAACGATACCATCATCGAAATCAGCGACCTGCGCAAGCAGTTCCCCAAGCGAAAGGCAGGGAATGGAGTCCCCTTTTGGTCGCGGCTCAAGCCGCGTGAACGCCAGCCCAAAGAGTGGCTCGTCGCTGTGGATGGGATTAGTTTGGTTATCCGACGGGGCGAGATCTTTGGTCTGCTCGGGCCGAACGGCGCGGGTAAGACCACCACAATCAAGATGCTCTGCACCCTGCTTGAGCCAACCAGCGGTAAGGTGTGTGTGAACGGCTATGACGTGCTCAAGCAGGCGGGCCGGGTCCGCCAGAGCCTGGGAACCGTACTCACCGGCGAGCGCAGCATCTACTGGAAGCTCACGGGCCGCGAGAACCTGCGCTACTTTGCCGCGCTGTACCACATTCCGCCCGCCGCAGCCAGGCAGCGCGTAGACGAGCTGCTGAAGCGCTTCAACCTCCAGGACCGCGCCGATGAATGCGTCGAAAAATACTCGTCCGGCATGAAGCAGCGCGTGGCGATTGCGCGCGCGCTGCTCGCCAACCCGCCAGTGCTGCTGCTCGACGAGCCTACAGTAGGGTTGGACCCGCAGGCCGCGCGCAACCTGCGCGAGATGATCGTCGAGATTCGCGAGGCGGACTGCACGGTGTTGCTGACCACGCACTATATGGAAGAAGCAGACCAACTCTGCGACCGGGTGGGGATTATTGACCAGGGAAAAGTGATCGCGCTTGATGCGCCCGGTGTGCTCAAGATGTCAATCAACCAACTCGACGTCATGCAGATCGAGGTAGAAAACTATGACCCAGCCCTGGCCGAGTCGCTTAAAGCGCTGCCTACAGTGAAGAACGTGCTGGTGCATCATCAAGACACGGATAATGTGTGGTCGTTGAGCCTTCACGCCGAGGACAGTCGGGTCATCCTTCCCCAGTTGATCGAGCTGGTAGGTAGCCACGCGGGGCGGATCCGCAACCTGGAGATCGCGCAGCCCTCGCTGGAGGATGTGTTCATCACGCTCACCGGTAAGCAACTTAGAGACTAAGGGGATCGATATGTTACTCGTTCAAAGATCGTTCTTTTCCGATGTGCGCGCCCTGCTGGCGACGGCGCGCAAAGAGTGGATCGTTTTTCGGCGTTACCCGACTTGGATCGTGGCGTTCATCATCTGGCCCCTACTTGGGCCATTGATGTTCATCTTTGCCGCCAAGTCAATGAGTGGGCCGGACGGGGCGGGTCTAGCAACCTTTAGCGCGCTATCCGGGACTACGGATTACGTTAGTTATGTCATCTTGGGTACTGCGATTTGGACGTGGCTCAATATCACGCTGTGGGATGTTGGTTTTTCTCTGCGCGGCGAGCAGATGCGCGGTACGTTGGAGTCGAACTGGCTGTGCCCAGTGTGGCGATTGTCGCTGATGTTGGGTGCGAGCCTGACCAAGATGCTCACGTCAACGCTCTTTCTGGCGATCACCGTGATCGAAACCTGGCTGGCGTTCGGCATCTGGATGTTGCAGGGCAACATGGCACTGATTCTGCTCTTTCTCGTTTTGGTTATGCCTTCGATCTATGGAATTGGTCTGGCCTTTGCCAGTCTCGTGATCCGTTTTCGCGAGGCTAACACGATGGTCTTTTTTGTGCGCGGCATTTTTATGATCTTTTGTGGCATGACTTACCCGCTGGAGGT
>JAFGFI010000455.1 GCA_016931185.1 Anaerolineae bacterium | reverse complement strand
CGGCTCCGGGTCGCCCGGCCCGTTGGACACCAACACCCCATCCGGCTTGAGCGCGAGCACCGTGTCCAGATCAGCATCATACGGCACCACCGTTACAGACGCCCCGTGCGCCTGCAAATCCCGCACGATGTTTTCTTTTCGGCCACAATCTATCACAACGATATGATTTTGGATTTTGGATTTTGGATTTTGGATTTGCGCAGCCACTGATTCAGGCGCTGCGCCTAATTCGCTATTCGTAATTCGTAATTCGTAATTCGTAACTTTCCCCACCGTTACGTACTGCGCCAGGTTACTCCCCGCCATCTGCGGACTCTCACGCACACGCGCAATGAGGCTCTCCGGATCGAGGTCAGTGGTGGAGATTGCGCCGCGCTGCGCGCCGTGGGTGCGCAAGTGCCACGTGAGCGCGCGCGTATCCACCCCCTCAATAGCAACGAGCCTCGCCTGTCCCAGATAATCGAGGAAGGACAGGGAGGCACGCTGGTTATAACTCCCCCGTGCCGCGCGATGCACCACGTAGCCTGCCACCTGCACCTTGCCCGACTCCACATCCTCCGGATTCACGCCGTAGATGCCGATTTCCGGGTATGTCATCACCACAATCTGCCCGCAGTACGACGGATCGGTAAGCACTTCCTGGTAGCCCGTCATCCCCGTGTTAAATACCATCTCGCCGAAGCTCTCCCCCTCCACGCCAATGCTTGTGCCCCAGAAGACGGTACCGTCTTCGAGGGCGAGTAAGGCTGTTTTTTTGTCATTTGTCATTCGTTTCTCGACTCCTTTGGGTAGACGGTAGACAGTAGACGGCAAACGGGGAATATCTCCCCTATCTACCGTCTACCGTCTACCGTCTACCATCTACCGTCTACTGTCTACCGTCTACCGTCTACTGTCTACTGATTACCCCCACCGTATGCTCAATCAACTGCGGATCCAACCGTTCCCCGTGACCGGGAACCACCACATCCACATCAAAACGCGTTAAAGCGCGCACCGACTCAGACCACGCTGCCATATCCGCATCCGCCGTGTTGCCCACTGTATCCCCACCGATGATCATGCAGCCGCCAAACAACAGTTTGCGGTCGGGGAAATAGACCACGACGTTATCCGGTGCGTGTGTGGGGCCGGGAAAATATACCTCAACGATCTCATCCCCAAACTCAAGCTGCAAGCCTTCCTCAAGGGCAAACGTGTGGTCGGGAGCAACATAAGGCAACGCCTGGTGTGCATCGTAGTAGGCTTTGTCCTTGGGGTCTTGCAACCATTCCAGCGTCATCGCCCGCATTACGTCGCCGCGTTCTGCGAGCAATTGCACCGTCAAGGTTGAGCCATAGACCGGAATCCCTTGTTCGAGCAAATAGGCATTGCCGCCTAAATTGTCGTAATGATAACCGGTATTGATGGCGACAATGTCGCGCTTGCCCAATTTTTCCTCAGCCCATTCCAACACAGTCTGAGTCGCCTCTGGAGTGTAAGGCGTATCCACCAAAACTAGAAGGCCTTCTCCTGATGGCCCGTCGTCTGCCATTTTCACTAGCATTGAATTGCCGGGCCACGGGAAGGCATGGGTGATGACAAACACTCCCGCCTGTATCTCTCGCACGTACAAATCTTCGACGAGGTCAATGCGCGCTGATGAGACAGACGTTGAGGTGCTTGCCCAGGTTGTCTTCGGTGTCATTGTAACAGAAGCAATATCCTCAACCGAGGACCTTTCACAACCACTCAATACAAATATCACAAGTAGCGCAAAAGCCCTCCAATAGCGTCTCACCATATCAAACCCCAATGATCGCTTGACCAAGTTTCCTCCCTGTCTACCGTCTACGGTCTACTGACTACCATCTCCCGTATACCGCGACATCACATACAAATCCACGCGCTGCGTCCAGCCAATACCCTTCCAAAACGCAATAGCGTTGGCATTACTTGTAAAGACGAAGAGATGGCATTTGTCGATCCCCTCAGCCTTAAGTATAGCAAGACACCGTTCCGCCAATGCCTTGCCGATACCCTGCCGCCGGTGGCTCTCCCGCACCGTCAGGTGATGTACATAGCCGCGCCGCCCATCATGCCCACAGAGCACCGCGCCCACCAGGTTATCGCCATCCCATGCCGTGAAGCTCAAGCCGGGGTTGCGCTCCAGGTAGCGGGCAATCGGCTCGCGGGCGTCCGCATCGCTTAAGCCCACCCCCTCGACAGATTGCCAGAGGGCGATAACTGTATCGTAATCTTGGATCGTCATTTCGTGTATATTGATCAAGTTTCTTTCTCCTAATAATTCTGCAAATCCTGTCAAAAATCAAGATTTCCGCGCTCCAATCAATGCCTCGCCCAAATCCTGCCAGTGGATTGCTACGTCCGTGAAACCACATTCACGCAGTGTGGTGATGTGGAATAACTTGGGATTTCCATCATCCGAACCTTCCCAATATTCCACTTCCTCGCGCTGAGCAAATAACTCTGGTTGATTCACCGCCGCTTCAAACCCCTGCCAAAAGCCATCCCAATCTTCCACGCCCGTGTCAAAGTTGGCCTGTTGCCATTCGCGCAAAAGCTGGCGATAATGGGCTTGGGTCACCGGGTCGTCGCTGGCAATATGATCGGCATTGAAGAACCATCCTCCCGGCTTGAGCGCGCAATACACACGCCGGTACGTCTCGCGCAAATGCCCAGCGGACAGCCAATGCAGCGCGGTCGCGGACACTACCAGATCAAACGCGCCTTCGTAATCCTCCCACCAATTCCCATCCCGCAAGTCTGCCTGAATAAATTCCACATTTCGCCGATTTGCAATTTGCAATTCGTAATTCGCTAATTCGATCTCCCGTCCCATTTCCAACAATACCGGGTCTGCATCTACCGCGATGATGTGTGCATTGGGATAATGCTGCAGCGCGCAGAAGGTCACCGAACCAGGACCGCAGCCTAAGTCGAGGATGCGCAATTTCGCGTCCTGTAGAAACTCCGGCAGACAGAACATCAAATCGAAGCGGTGTTCGCGCTGCGGCAGATACGCGCTCTGCATTGCTTCCCAACGGGCGAACCAATGCTGCCAGTTTAGTTCAACGGATGGAACAGATTGAACGGAAATACAATTTGTCTTTTCATTCATTCACTTTCTCGCTTTCTCATTGTCTCAATCAGATCGGGCAGCAGACCAATATGCGCCAATTCAAAATATCGCGATTGCTGTACAGCATCAGGGGAAACCCGTTCATGTTCCCAGGTAGTGTGATAGGGAACATAAACCGCGCGCCCCCCAACAGCGACAACGGGTAACACATCCGACTTAAGTGAATTCCCCACCATCAGAAAGCGTGAAGCCTCCAACTTATAGTGCGCCAGTAGGGTTTGGTACGTTGCTTCGGCCTTCTCGCTGACGATCTCGACATGCGAGAAATAGTCAGATAACCCTGAACGATCCAGCTTGCGCTGCTGGTCAAGCAAATCCCCTTTGGTGATGAGCATCAGTGCGTGCGATTTCGACAATTGTGCCACCACATCGTGAACCCCATCTAACAGTTGCGTGGGCGTGTCAAGCATCTCTTTTGCAAACGTGATAACCTGCTGAATATCCTCGCTCATCACGCGCCCTTCCGTCAAGGCGATGGCGGTCTCGATCATCGAGAGCGTGAAGCTCTTGATGCCATAACCAAAATAGGGAATATTGCGCGTCTCCATCGCGTAAAGCCGTTGCCCTACATCCTCCCCATTCAAGTATGGAGCCAACAACTGTTCCAGCTTCGTTTGTGTCGCCGTGTACAGCGACTCGTTATGCCACAAAGTATCGTCTGCATCGAAAGCAATAATATCGAACATCATACCCCTCTATGAGAATCAGCGAATCAAGAATAGCGAATTACGAATCACGAATTACGCATCCAGCTTCCACCTATCCAAAATCTATTTCTCCCACTTCTGCAACTCAAGAATGTTACCTTCCGGGTCGGTCATATAGACGAAGGTAATATTTCCCGCGCCGGGAATTTCACGGTGAATGACTTGGCCTAAATCCCCACCGCCCGCTGCCAGCACAGCCTCATGCGCAGCTTCGACATCGTCCACAGCAAAGGCGATGTGCCCAAAGCCGGGACGATTTGCGGCGGGAGTAGCATGTGGCAAGTCAGGATTGTATTGGAAAATTTCCAACGTTGGCCCGCCGTCACCGTAACCGGGCAGGCGTAGGTGCATTCCCTGAATATGAACATCGGGTATATTGACGGCTTCCTCGAGCCACCTCCCAGATAAATCACGTTCCGGGGGAACGGGGATGCAGCCGAAGACGTGTTCGTAGAACCCCGCCAATCGCTGCCAGTCTGTGGCGACGAGATTGGTATGCGCATACCGGGCGTGAAAAGGGGCAGCGTTGTCTGTGATGAAGCCTTCGCGCGTCAATCGTTGCAAACGATCTTCAAATAGTGCATCCACCTCATCCGCAACGCCATAATGCAGCGCTACCTGCAACGCGCAGCCGACGACATCCCGCACTTCCTTGGCCAGCTTAGCCGTATCCGGCTCCCCGTACTTTTCCCGCTTAACCCCCGTACCTTCAAAGTGATTGACCATCTGCGCCAGTTCTCCACACTCTTCCAAAAGCCGGGTCATCATCTGGAACGGGTCATTTCCTTCAGGAAAACGGTGTTGCATACCTTCCGCAATCGTAAGTAACTTCTCTATCATCGTTTACTCCCCCACCTGTCATCTTTACCGCCATAGCCATTGAGCAGTTGTCAATCCTAGCCAAACTGCTCCCAACCCTAACACAATTTGCGCGCCCAGGTTAACCCAACCCAGGGTGAAATTTGCTCCACTCAGAAGCATAAGCGTTTCATTGCTGAAGGTCGAAAAGGTCGTCAATGCCCCCAGCAATCCGACCAGTACAAACGCCCGCGTTTCCGCACTCAATACATCATGCGTTTCGCCAAGATACGAAAGCAAGCCCAAAATAAAGCACCCGATCAAATTGACGGCTAACGTGCCATACGGAAATCCCTTATGTACGGCATGATTTTGCACATAGCCGCTGATCGTATAACGTAATACCGCGCCAACAAATCCTCCTGCTCCAATAAGCAACACTTGTTTCATTATTATTTTCTGCTACCTTATCCTTCTTCCTCTCACAACAGCAACAACACAGCAAACCCAAACAAAGGTACTATTCCAAATCCTAAAATAACCACACCCGACAGACGGTTAACCCACAACAAACTGCGCGTGTTGAACTTATCGCGGAACAAGCTCACACCCCCACTAAGCATCAGCCACCACAGCGCGGAGCCAATGAACACTCCCGAGACTAAAGCCAACGCCGCCCCATAATCACCTGTCGCCGCGCCCAACCCGGTATAGATCGCCGCAAACGCTAGAATCGACATAGGATTGGTCAACGTCAGGAATAGCGTCGAGGTATAGGCACGTAACAAGCCCGTTCCTTCTATGGATAGGGAAGCCGCCTCCTCCGCAGATTGGCTCAATAACGTTTTCACACCCAGATAGCACAAAAACAACCCACCTAGCAAGCTCAACCACACCTGTTGTTCAACCAATACGTCAGAAACTACCGTCAGCCCAAGACCAGCGATACAGCCAAACAAGGCATCTGCCGTGGCTGCCCCCAAGCCTGAGACAAGACCTACTGCTCGTCCCTGTGCCAATGTCCGGCGGATACACAACACACCAATCGGCCCCACCGGAGCCGCGATAGAAAGACCGATAATAAGACCACGAAAAAGTAATCCTATGTTCATTGTTGTTCCTTTGCTCCACCTATGATTGGTTTAGAGAATAAAGACTGAAGAATGGAGAGGAATTTTCGTGGCTCTCTATGTGATTCCTCTTCTTTCTTCAAATGTTTGTCAAGCCACGCGAAGGCAGTTTGCTGTATCTCGGCATCATAGCAGTGCGGCTTTGGCGGTCGGTAGGAGTAGAAGTTATCCGGGCAGCCGGCCCAGTCATACCCTGCTGCGATCTGGCGGGCCGCGTCCTGTTGGCCCTCCGGCGGAAATAGCCGGTCCTCACTTCCACTCACCACCATACTCGCGCCGGGCGCGGCCATAATCGTCAGGTCGGGCACATCTATGTGATCCCAGACGCCGGGTAACAGGCAGAACGTGCCAATGGCCCCGGAGACGTTATACACTTGCTGATAATCTCCCGTTGTCATCCACCCCACACTCACCGATGCTTTGATCCGTTCATCCAGCGCGGCCAAAACGTTGGTGCGCCAACCGCCGACCGAAAGCCCGGTGCAACCGATACGCTCTGGATCCACCTCAGGCCGGCTGCATAGATAATCTACACAGCGCACATCATCCCAATAATTGACGCCCATCCAGGTCGTGCCTGCCCAATTTAATTGGCGCACTCCCAGGTAAAGCTGCTCACGTACGCGGTAATCCAGAGCGATATATTCACCGATAGACAGCGCAAAGGGATCGTAGACATCAGGAATACCGTTTAGACCTCGCGGCGCACGCGAACCAAAATGATGCGCGTCAATCACGATGACCGCATAGCCCCGCTTAGCAAATTCCTCCGCCAAAAAGTACCCGCTGTAGACCTTGTCGCGATGCTCCATCAACAGCGGATGATCGCGCCCCGTGTTGACAATCCGATCCTTGCCAAACAGCATCGGGCCGCCCCAGGCGTGAAAGACAACCAACCCCGGCACCGGATATGTAACAGCTTTGGGCAAAAGGAAGTATCCCTCAACCCGTATCCACGGTGTGGTATTGAAAGCCACCGTCTCCAATCTGAAATCTGCTCGCTCTTCCTGCGCTAATACCTCAGCGCACAGATCCAGCGGGCCTGGGTCATAGTGCAGGCCATCGAGGAGACACGCGCGCGCCCGCGTTTGCCAGGTCTCAAACGTGCCGTCAGGATGAGCTTTGCGCCATCGCTCCGCATTTAAATCTAGGGGCCGGTGGTTGCGGATGCCCCTTATCATCGTCTCGAGGCTACCGTAATCATTTAAGGGTTCACGGGAAATCTGTAGTTGGTGAAAAATATCTTCCTGTTCATTACACTTATTCATGTTTTTCCTCTCTTTTCGTACACGGGTTTACAAATATGCCTCATCTGACAAATGTGGATCGCTCTCGCACGCTTCGTAAAACCGCTCAATGGCGATGGTAATTTCGTCTACCAGTTCATCCAGGTATACATCGCGCTTCCCGGTATCAATCAGAGCTAATACATCCGGTGTATTAAAGGTTTGAAAATCAAATTTTCGTTGCGTAGGTCGCCAGCCAATCATCGAAGGGCTGCCGGACCAACCCTGGTCCAATTTCTTTAAAAGTTCGACCAAGACTGCAAAGCCCGGTTGACGATTCACGTTCACAGGACTGCTATGTTCCAAGGGTACAAAGCCATAATATACACGTTGCTGCACACCAATAAAGAATGCTACCAGCTCCTCACCCAACAACTCCGGTAAATTGAAAAACAATCCATAGCGCCGCGCCCCTTTTTTGCAATAGGCCTCGACGTTTTTACGGGAATATTTCCAATATTCGGTCACTGCAAAACCAGCGGCAACGAGTTTTTCCTCCAAAGCCAACCAAAATGCAAACTGCACATCAATCTGGATCTCCAGCAAAGCCTGACTGATGCTGATTGCAGCCTTTATGGTCTCCTCATCCGTCAATAATGCTTTTATATCCATAATCTCTCGTCCTAAAGCTTGTCCTGTCAATCCTTCGATCAAACGTTGATATTGCGCCAGCGTTTCTCGGAGCATGGGGTAAGCATCCACGGCCTCAATGCATACCTCCAACCATGCCACGATGTCATCGGCATAAGAAAGTGCAATCACCTCATCGTCCAGATTGCCTGCACTTTCCGCCCCTGGGGGATCGCCATAAAGTGTCAGATAAAGCACAATGACATCCCGATACCCCGCTTTCCGCACCGCTTTATAATAACGCAATAATTGTTTAGGCTGATCCGGCGCGTAGATTTTATTCTCTAAGATGATAGCTTGTTGCGCGTCATTGGCGATGAAAATGTCCATATTCTGGTATTCGCGCTGGACAGAGACCTCCGTCAAATCAAACACGATAGGGCATACTTGTTCAAGAAACAATTCAAGAAAACGTGTGCCCATTCCATGGGTACCCTGTGGATTCAGCAACTCGAAGAGGAAACGTGAGTGCAGATTCACTTCGTCGTCCTCTGAACGCAGAATGGAGAAAATATTGAAGGTACGCCGTTCCTGCTGCACCAAGTCTGCGTATTCTCGGTTGAGATGTATAACTTGTTTGAGAAGGGTTGTGATCACGTCTGTATTAAAACTCCTTCACCAACACAACGGGTTCGAGGTAAACGTAATACTCAACATCCGTTAAACGCATCACACTTAGATTGCTATGCAGGCCCGAAATCTCGTACTTGACTTCGGCTCCGTAGCGCACCTGCACTTCAGCCAATTCAGCATACACCTGGTCAATAATCTGGCTGCGATAGGATTCCAAATCTCCCAATTCTGTTTTGATCGTCAATGCCTGGATAGTGATTGTCTCTGGCAGTGTAATCGCCTGAAGAAAAACATTGAACTCATCAAGACACCGCATCAAATTCTGCTCTTGGGCCTCTAACGGTATCACCAACTTAACTGTAATAGACGAAACATCCAGATTCCGAATATCGAGAGATGACGCTTCACGCACATATTCATAATTGCCGCCGGCATCCCCTACAAGGACATAGGCAAGCACAATGGATTCATTCTCAGCCGCCAGTTGCGCGATGTGATCAACCGCATTGTGCAAATCCTCGTTTATGTCGGCTATATCTGTATGCGAAGTAGAGACATTCAACTCCAATGCGGCAGCTTCGGCCATGACTTTCACCCCATAAGGCGGCAATACTTGACTCTGAACAACCTGAATATTACGATACTCGGTGTCACGCGAAAACACCTCTGCGATAGGTTCGGAAACGGATCTGCCACGGCAGGAAATAGTACTCAATAACACCATAAAAACCATAACTAATGTCTTTGTCATCATAATCCCTTCCTTGAAAATAGACCGCTAAAGCGGTAGGTAAAAGAGGGTATGGTTGCGGGCGGTACTCCGCCCGCAACCATACCACTTTATATCTT
>JAFGFI010000454.1 GCA_016931185.1 Anaerolineae bacterium | reverse complement strand
GCTCAGTTGGCAGTGGCGTTGCCGTTGGTAAGGGAACTGGCGTCGCGGTTGGCAGAGGGATAGGTGTGGCGGTTGGGATGGGCATAGCGGTCGGCAATGGGGTCGGCTGCCACACTCCGCGTTTTGCGGTACTCGCCTGCTTTTGCGCCGCGATAAACACGCTCTCATAAGCCACATCAGGCGGATATGTGCTGACGATGGCAACCCCCTGTTCAACTAGCTCCGCATTGACGAACGTCCCATCTTCCAGATACACGTAACGCAAGAGCCGTCCATACTGATCGGTTTCAGAAGTATCGGCCACCAGATATACCGTTTGCCCCTCGACGAGCGCGCGATTGGCGTTCATTGCCTCAGTAGCCTGCCAGTCCTGAGACTGAAGCTCTGGGGTATCAATACCGATGTACCGCACCGTGAATGGTTGCCCATCCATTTCCACTTTAATCGTATCCCCATCCACAATTTCCAACACTTGCGCCAGTTGCCCTTCTGGGGTCGGCGTCAAAGTCGGAGTTGCCGTAGGGCTAGGGGTAAACGTTGGCGTAACCGTCGGTGTGGCGGTGGCCGTGGCTGTCGCCGTTGGCGTGCGTGTAGCCGTCGCCGTCAACGTCCAGGTAGGGGTTGCAGTGGGGTCTTCAGTTGCTGATGGTGGAGTACCACACGCGCAGAGTACTAATATCCAGACACAGAGTACAAACCGTTTGATTGCTGTTGTCAAAATGGAGCCTCCTATCAGATTACGGGGAATTTTTAAGGTTTCTTCCTTCTCAGAAGAAACGCCTTTCTATAACTGATGGTATCTATGGAGACATTTTCGTGGATTAAATTTGCATAGTACATTTAATTAAATGACTGTTAATTATTTAGAACCCTTAATTGGGTATTGACAAGGCCAGTAATGGACATTAGAATATAGATGTTGTTTAACTGAACAAGGAGGTGAATATGTCGCTTTGGACACCCAGGAAACTAGGTGAACAAGCTGGACTATCAGATCGTCACATTCGGCGACTTATTATGAGTGGTGTTATCAAAGCCCAAAAACTAGGAAATACATGGGCTATAGATGATGATGAAGCTCAGAGGTTTATTAAAGAGCGAAAAGCTGACGAAAGTGATATCCAGCAGAAAGAACGAGATTCTGTCTAAAGCGAAAGGGGCACGCCCCAGTCCCCCAACTGTTAACGTGCCCCCTCAAACTCCAAACGCACCTTTACAAGCGCATACTCAAACGGCGAACTAACAACACTATAGTTGTGAGTCTACCGCTTATTTTAGCACTGGCTAAAAGTGCCTTTCCAGCTCCTCGGGTAGGACTTGAACCTACAACCAACCGGTTAACAGCCGGCCGCTCTGCCTATTGAGCTACCGAGGATTATGGCGAACATCCAACCACGAGAGTTATTGTACGCAAAACATAAATTTTGTCAAGCATAGGCAGAGTTAATAGTCGTATCCATTCACGAAAGGCTGATATGACCGTTTGAAAAATGCGGTTGGTGATCAGGATAGATCTCGAAGTCCAATAGCGCAGCTTCCAGGGTCTCATAAATACTAAATAATACATCCAAGTGCATCAATTCATAAAACACACGAATCGGATTCTCAGGAGGGCAAACTAAGTGCAAACATCCATCAACTTCCTGGACACGTCGTAACAGGTGCAATAATGGATAATCGCCATCAGCATCCACTGTGTGTACCCCCGATAGGTCGACAATCAGGTTTGTGATGCCATCATCCAATAAATGATTGAACTCATCAACTAAAGAAGGGGCATTGAGAATATCCATACGCTCATGAACTTTCACTACTACTACGTCATTAAGTCGTTTTACGCTGATGGTGCTCATCGTACCCCTATCTCTCGTTCGTTGAATATAAAACGCATTGACCCCGATCATGGCTAATCCACAGATGGAGCCAAAAGTTTTTGAATGGTTCCCAAAAGCTCGGCAACTGTAATAGGACGCACCAAAAAGGCCGTTGCTCCCACTTCTAGTGCCCGTCCTTGAATACTGGGATCTTCATTGGCAGTAAACATTAAGATCGGGAGTGCTTCATATTGTTTATTGGCGCGTAACTGTCGCACAAGCCCAATACCATCCAGTTCCGGCATCACGCAATCTGTAACCACCAAATCTACTGCACGGTCTTTCAACAAATCTAAAGCTTCCCGCCCATGGGCGGCCATCACAACGCCATATCCTTCCAATTTTAATAAATCACACAATGTAGGGCGCATTAATGGATGATCTTCAACGACTAAAATGTTCGCCATAGTTTTACCTTCCTATATGGAATTTGTTGATTCAATGCTAACACATTGTAGGAAGGACGGGGTTAAAGGATGGTTGCAGGTTGGTTACTACCTCAAGAACAGAGACACGAAAAACGGGACGGTGCTTTTCACACCGTCCCGTTTTTGGAAATATATCTAAACTGTATCTGGGCAAGGTTCAGAAACCTTGCTTATCAGATTGACACTTCTAGGCTAAACAAGGGGAAAGTGTCAATCTAACTTAAACCATGCCTGTATCTACCTTATGAAATTGCAGCTTCAACAATCTTCGAAAAGGCAGCCGGATCATTGACTGCTAAATTCGCCAACATTTTACGATCAATCGTGATATTGGCTCCCTTTAAATGATTCATCAAACGACTATAGGTTGTCCCGTTTATACGAGCAGCAGCATTGATCCGGATAATCCACAACCTACGCAAATCCCGCTTCTTATTGCGGCGGTCACGATAAGCGTAGACCATAGATTTCATCCAGGCTTCATTAGCCCGCCGAAACAACTTATGGCGCGACCCATAAAATCCCTTAGTTTGCTTAAGGATTTTCTTATGGCGACGGCGTGTTACGGTTCCAGCTTTAACTCTCACAATTCACCTCAAACCTTATGATTTTTGATTCAGATAAGGAGCTAAACGCTTTATACGGCGCTTAAGTCCTGCACTATCAACAACAAACATCTCGTCGTAATCACTCCGCACTGTATGAGATTTTTTGCGACGGAAGTGACTCTTTCCCTGATGGGTACGCATAAGCTTTCCTTTACCCCCCTTAGAGATACGGAAACGCTTTGACGTAGGTTTGTGCGTTTTAATCTTTGGCACTGTAAATTCCTCCCTCAACGACTTTACTTTTTCTTTTTAGGTGCTAACACCATCAACATGGTTCTGCCATCTAAAGTAGGGGACTGTTCGACAACAGCTATCTCAACAAGTTCCTCAGCAATTTGTTTAAGCTGTTCCATTGCGACTTCTGGATAGGTAATTTCCCGGCCTCGAAAACGTACACGAACTTTAACCTTATTACCGTCCTCGAGCCAACGGGATGCATCCCGGATCTTAAAGCTTAAATGATGATCGGTCGTCTTAGGCCGAAGACGGATCTCTTTTACTTCAACTTGTTTTTGTGCCCGTTTAGCCTCTCGTTCTTTTTTCGCTTGCCGGTAAAGGAACTTCCCGTAATCCATAATCCGCGTTACCGGTGGTTCTGCATTAGGCGCGACCTCGACCAAATCTAATCCAGCCTCACGGGCAGCATTCAATGCATCCTTTATGGGAAGAACCCCTAAATTTTCACCCTGCGCATCGATCACTCGAACTTCTTTAGCCCGAATTTTCTGATTGATATTATACTTTTCGCTGCTGATAGTTGCCCCCTTTATACTCTTTGGAACATTGCCTTAAAAGTACTATAGTTTGACTATCATAACATAAAGATAGGTTCTGTCAAACTATTTATTTCAGAGCTATCGCACTTGACTTGAAGATGAGCCAGACTACAAAAGCCTCACATTCCCTATGCCTACCGATCACATATTTTTATGGATGTGTTTCATTTGGGGTAGTGGGTACGTCAAACGTCAAAATGAGAGCCCGGTTGGCGGTTGATGCAAGTACATTCTCCAACTCAAGTCACACACACCTTGTTTTTATTATGGGCCGGTACGTGTCGGAAATAGGAAAGCTAATGTAGGCGTTATGGTAGGTGTCAATGATGGCTCAAGCGTCAGCGTAGCCGTAACTTCTGAGGTAGGTGAAGGGAAAGGCGTCATGGTCACTTCTGGGGTAGGTGAAGGTAAGGGGGTATCCGTGACCACAACGATAAGTGTCGGCAAAGAAGTCGCCGTGGGCGGCGGGGTCGCCGTGGGCAGTGGGGTCGCCGTAGGCGGCGGGGTCACCGTGGGCAGAGATGTAGACGTAGGTAATGGTGTAGGCGTAGGGGTCGGCCCCACTACGTTGACACTGACGCGGGCCTCGAACTGCGCGCCAAATGTATTATAAGCAAGAATGCGCACAGTATACACCCCAGGCTCCATTTCGCGGGGAATGTTCCAGGTACCGATCAAATCATCGCGCACACGAGTCAGGTGTGGGCCGCTGATCCATCCCCACCCACCCGGATCTTCCCCCACTCCGTACGTAATCTCATAATGCTCAAAGTCTGGTACATCTACCGTCCCATATAATTCCAACAAACCAAAGGCCTCTGCCCCTTCTTGGGGACGGGTAATAGTGACGACAGGTACGTCACTACTCGCCGTACAATACGTCTCCGGCGCAATCTCATAACCGTGCGCCGGCCCCCAATCTCGCAACCATTTACGTCCCCCCGCATCGGCTACATAAGTCAGGTCGAGCATAACTTTAATAACTTCATGGGTACGGCAGAAATCATTAGCGCGCAGGCCCGTATTGCCATCAAGTTCCACTTCTTGGAACCAATCCTGCTCCGACTTGGGAGGCAATGTACTCAATGAGAAAACTTCCAGTTGTCGCTCAGGACAACTGGAAGAAGGTTCAGTCCCGGAGAGTTTGCACACTTCGCGCTCAACAACGCCGGCGGGACGGGAGAAAGTATGTACAGGAAGCCCTTCATGAGCACGGGTCATAAAAGCGTTCCATATCGGCGCCGCACCGCTGGCTCCGCCAACTCCCGCCATCGGCGCATTGTCGTTATTTCCCACCCACACGCCGGCTGCGATATCGGGGGTATAGCCTACGGCCCAGGCATCACGATTGTCATTGGTGGTCCCGGTCTTAGCGGCTACAGGACGGTCGGCCAATTCCAGGAGACTTGGACATGTAAAGGCCAGGCAGCGTGCCTTTGTATCTGAAAGGATATGTGTAATCAAGTAGGCTAATTCTGGATTGACGGCAGCGTGACTCTCAGGCTGCCTATAGTCTAAAAGCACATTGCCCTCATTATCTTCAACCCAAAGGACAGGTGTAGTCTCAACATAAAATCCCCCATTTGCCAGAGTGGCATACGCGCGCACCAATTCCAGGGGCTTCATTTCTCCCCCCCCCAGGGTCAGAGCTAACCCATAGTAAGGGCGACTATCATAAGGATAATCGGGACATTCCAATTGTGGGGATACCAACGAGGTGGCGACCAAACGCTCGGCAACATCTAATAGACTGTCGACGCCGACAAATTCTAAGGCTTTCACCGCCGGTACGTTGAGCGAGTTTGCCAGTGCCGCGCGTACCGAGGTTGCTCCCCGGAAAGTTCCATCATAGTTCACAGGTTCATAGACATTGCCTGCCGTATCGGTGTATACAGAGGGAACATCCCAGGCTATTGTCGCGGGGGTCCAACCTTTCTCGAAAGTGGATAGGTAAGTGAGAGGTTTTATGGCAGAACCCGGTTGACGGCAGCGCAAAGTCACATTGACCTGTCCTCCAATCGCATCATTATAGAAATCCACACTGCCCACCATTGCCAAAATGCGGCCACTGGTTGGCTCAATCGCTACCAGTGCTCCGTTCGTTACATTCTGCCCCGCCAGGTTTGTCACTCCCTTAAGTATTTCTTCCTCAGCAATAGATTGCAGGCGCGCGTCCAATGACGTGTGGATACGAAGTCCGATCCCCGTATATAGGGCCTCTGGGCCAAGTACATCCTCTATCCACTGGCGCACATAGAAAACAAAGTGGGGAGCGGGAATACGGCCGGTGTAGATGGCAGGAAAGACATAAGCTTCCATCTCGGCGGCAGCCTGATCGGCATCCGTCTGTGTAATAAAACCGGCCTCAACCATCAATGACAACACTACCTTCTGACGTTTCAATGCGGCATCGTGACCGCCACTATAAGGATCGTAAAGCGTGGGAGACTGTGGCACTCCTGCTAAAAACGCGGCCTGCCCTAATGTCAAATTCGCCGCACTGGTTCCAAAATATGTCCGGGCAGCCGCATCTACACCATAAGCCAGATTTCCATAATTGTTGTTATTGAGATAAATTTCAAGAATTTCATCCTTACTATAACGCCGGTTCAGTTCGGCGGCAAGAATAATTTCTTTGATTTTACGGCTCGCTGTCCGTTCTTGGGAGTCCAATAGAATATTGCGGGCGACCTGTTGCGTGATGGTGCTGCCACCAGAAACAATCTCCCCCTCTAGCCATACATAATATATCGCGCGGGTCAACGCGATAGGATCAAATCCGACGTGCGAGTAAAAATTACGATCCTCTGTCGCAACTGTCGCAAGCTGCAACTCACGATCAATCTGCGCAATACGCACATACGTGCGCTTACCCGCATTTTGATCCATCATCTCGTATAATAAATTTCCATCACGGTCAATAATTTGGCTGCTGGCAAATTTAGGTTCGCGCGCGCGTAATTCTTCTGCCGGCGGAAGTTCGGCGGCAATGATAATATAGCTTACTACGCCCCCGATCAATGCCAGGAAAAAGCCTACAACACCGATGATCGTCAGTGTCAACAACACTGATGCCAGGTTTATGCGCCGCTTCTGAGCGGCGGGCCGTTCGGAAGCGACAGGCTGTTTAGAAACGGCGGGTCTCTTCGATGCGGGCCGGGCCGCAACTGGCGCTTTGCCAGATGGCTTGACGGCAGAAGTCGACCGAGGTGACGGATGCCGCACAGGAGGTGCAAGTTTATCCATCCGCTGCGTAGGAGCTTCAGTATGTGCCATACGCGGCGTAGATGCGACATCGCGTGTTTGATAAGGATTCATTACTTGCGGCTGCGCAGGCGGGGATTGCGGAGCCGGTCGTGGTGATTGTCTTTGATAGGACGGTGGAGGGGCCGGCATAGTATTATATCCCGCTGCCTGCGTTTGCGGAGCGGGTCTGCTCGTCTGTTCAGACGGCTGGACAGCAGGTACATTATCTCTCAGGGGGGCGGGATAAGAAGATGGAGGTGCTTGTTGCCCCCAATCAGGGGGCCGGTTAGTTGAAGCAGGAGGCCTTTCTGCCTGCCGCCCTGGAACCTCGTGAGAAGACACACGCGATTGTGGCGCGGAGGGGGGAGGAGGAACAGGGGAAGTATCAATACGTCGTGTCGGAGCTGCCGGCGCTACGCGCGATGGATATGAGGGGGGAAGAGTTTCCGACAATCGAATCGGTTGGAAGCCATCTGTCTTTTCTGTCGTTTCATTCTCCAACGGCGCGCTACCTGGCGATGCTGTATCCTTGGCTTCGTCACGCTTTGCGGAAGGGGGAGATGTCACAAGTCGCTGTGTAGGAGGCGCGGCAATGGGCTGCCCTGTCCCCGATACATAAATCCGCACCGTGGCATTTTCAGAGCTAGGCTCAACCTCATCTGGTGTCGGCAACCGGCCCGAAGCATCTGGATGACGCGCCATTTCTGGACGGCGCGTTTTCCATTCTTGATGCTCTACATCTTCGTTTTGTTGTTTAGGATCTGATTCAACCGGCATACCATCACTCCAATAGCAAATCAAAAATTACGAATTTCGGACACGGATTCGCGCGGAGTTCACGGATAAAAACAAGGAAAAAATGAGTGAATCCGTTGCTAAAAATCCAGGTTTTTGCAGGCAGGTCATGATTACCCGCTGTGTGTATGGCTACTACGCGCCAGGACGGTCCATGTTCCTTTTTGTACAATTTCGTCGCGCTGATTTAAAATAGACACCTTAAAAGTCACCAAGCCCCCGGCATATCCTGGCATTGGGCGCTTATGGTGCGCGGTAAGCCGTACCCGGACTGTGTCCCCGATTTTAACCGCTCCACGAAACTTCCAATCCAGCCCCATAAAGGCTTCTATCGAACCGTCCGAAAACCCCATACTATTAACAAGACCGGTAGCTATCGAAACCACCAATAACCCATGTGCAATCCGCTCGCCAAAGGGTGTTGTCGCTGCAAAGGCTTCATCTGTATGTAGCGGGTTAAAATCTCCCGAAAGCTGAGCAAATGCATCAATGTCCGCAGCCACAATCGCGCGTGCTTCGCTCTCCATACTCAGGCCAATTTCGACATCCTCAAAGTAGAGTCGTGTCATTGTGCATTTCTCCCATCATACATGGCGCAACATCCGGTTAAATAATTTCTCGTATTCATCTACCGTCCGTTCAGTAGAAAAGCGATCCATAATTTCTTCCCGTGGCCGGAGATAGTCCCGATGATGATCAAATACCCGGAGAATCGCGGCTGCCAACCCTTCTGCATTTCCCACAGGCGCAATTTCGCCCATTCCCGTCTGGCGGATCGGCTGTCGCACGCCGGGCAAGTCACTGGCGACACAGGGTATACCACATAGCATCGCCTCAACCTGCACTAACCCAAATGATTCGGTAGAATTCAAGCTAGGGACAACCAAAACATCAAGGTTAGGATAGAAGGCCGCCATTTGCTGCGGATCTAGCACTCCCAGGAATTTCCACTTATCCATATCTTCATAACGACGAATTGTAGGCATAAGTTCCTGCGCGTAAGCTTGCTCGGATAAGACATCTTGATACTGCCCCGCGAAGAGAATACGAGCGTCAGGATAACGCTCCAAGATGCGCGGGAAAGCAGATAATAATACTTCTACGCCTTTCTCTGCCGCCAACCGCGCCGCCATCCCAATCACCGGGTGTTTATGTTTGGGATTGTGCATTTTTGCAAACGCGGCAATCCCCGAAGGGTTACTGAGAGGAAGTTCTACCGGCGGTGGAATCACCAATAATTTCTTGGCGAAACGTTGCAAGTACGGAGAATGATCGGCGAAATCCTGGGTATAGGCCACTACTTGATGAGAAAAACGTCCTGCTAAATCATTCATCAAATGGATCACCTGATTCACTACCTGGTTAAAGATTCCAGGAGGCAACTTGAGGTCACAATGATAGGTAAGCACCGTGGGCTTTTTGAGCAACCGCCCACGTAGTGCCACCCCGGCAGCATCAAATTGAGGCAAGTGTAGGCTCAAGACATCCGCCTGACCGACATACTTCCAGGCCAAAAAACCAAACGTCGGCATAATGACGCCTTTGCTGACACGAAACAATACCGGCGCGCGCACGACACGTACGCCATCAAGTTGTTCCTCAGCCGGCAAATCACGACTATACCGGGAAGTGAGAATCATAACCTGGTGCCCACGCTGTGCCAGGCCTTTGGCCAGCCGCTCGGCGTAAATTGTTAATCCACTGGTATGCGGACGATAATAGGTCAGGACGACAAGAACGTGCATAACTCACTCCAAGAAATGATTCGTGTAAATTAACTTAAGAATAACGTTTTGTGATTCACTATCCACGTATATAGGCGTGTGATACCCTCTTCTACATCTACCAGGGGACGCCACTTTAATTCGCGCGCCGCCTTGCGCGTATCAGAAACGTAGATGCGTTGATCGCCGGGACGCCAATTATTGCGAGCCACGGGGATAGCGCGCCCCGACAATTTTTCCAACAGGGGTTCGAATTCGGCCCAAATGGAAAGCTGATTCGCCGCTCCCCCACCGACATTATAAACCTGTCCTCGTGCTACATCAATATGCGCAACTGCCGCATCGTAAGCATTGAGTAAATCCTCAACGTAAAGTAAATCCCGCACCTGTTTGCCATCTCCGTAGATCGTGATAGGGTGTTGCATAACCGTCGCAATAATAAACCATGCCACCCAGCCTTGATCTTCCACCCCGAACTGGCGCGGGCCGTAAATACAACTTTGGCGGAAAACCACAGTCGGTAAGTCATAAATGCGGGCATAATCGCGCACATACTGGTCGCCCGCCCCCTTAGAACAACCATAGGGGGAGTGAAAATCCAACGGGTATGTTTCATCAATACCCTGCGGATAATCGCGATAGGCATAGCGCGTTTCCCGTTCTTCGATAATCAGTGATTCCATCCCGCCATATACTTTATTGGTGGAAGCATAGAGAACTATGGGAAACCTTCCTGACAGACGCGCGGCTTCCAATACATTAAAGGTCCCCAGGGTATTGATCTCAATATCCTCTCTGGGATGAAGTACCGATGATGTCACTGCAACCTGAGAGGCAAGATGCACAATCACATCCACATCGCGTGCCACTGCCGTCAACAAAGCCGCATCTCGCACGTCTCCATGAACGATGGTAAGTTCATCTCTCCCAAAATCGGCCTGTAACCACTCCAGATTCGCGGCAGCCCCACGCCGGGAAAGGTTATCATAAACGGTGACCTGCTCCCCACGGGTCAGGAGCCGGTGTGTATAATTGGAACCGATAAACCCGGCCCCGCCAGTTACCAGGTAATGCATAGTACCTCCTCCTCTGAAAATAGCGAATAGCGAATTACGAATAAAGAATTACGAATTCAATTTTCATCCTACTGCTGGTGAACGCACCGCGTTAATGGGTAATTCCCTTGAAAATAGACCGCTAAAGCGGTAGGTAAAAGAGGGTATGGTTGCGGGCGGTACTCCGCCCGCAACCATACCACTTTATATCTT
>JAFGFI010000453.1 GCA_016931185.1 Anaerolineae bacterium | reverse complement strand
CTGGATCAACCGGGCTTTCAACAATTATTTGATCTGGCCGACAAATGCAGCCGCCAACTCAGCAACTTCATCGCCTATCTCAAAACACACCCACGCGAGCCAGCCGTCCGTGAAAGCGGCGCTCTGTACGTGATAGAAGAGGGGTAACGTTGGAACGTTGGAACGTTCAAACGTTCAAACGTTTAAACGTTCCAACGTTCCAACGCACAATATTACTTTTTTCACACATAAGGAGGGTAGACATGGCAAATCGAATTCAGGCAGTTAATGCGTATGGGCCGAAGGTCAAGAAGGGCAAACGGGCGGAAATTGACGATCTGGTGGCCTTCATCGCCCGGAGCACGGGACTGAACGAGAGCGGCGTGCGGCAGGTGCTGCTGGAGCTGCGGGACACGGTCTTGTTCTTCAACCTGCGCGGGCAGCCGGTCAAGCTGGAGGGACTGGGCACTTACGCGCCCAAAGTGTCGCTCGACGGCACGATAGGCGTCGGGCACCGCGCCGACATGGCGCTCAAGAACGGGCTGAACCAGCCCGGCGCCTTCAAAGGTGAGATCGAGAACAACGCCAACGTCGGCAAGACCAGCGACGAGCTAGTGGCGCTGTGGAACGAGGAGCACCCGGACGATCCGGTCGCGTGACGCGATAGACACCAGGCGGCGGGCGATGGCGGGCCATCCCTCCCTCGCCCGCCGTCTGTGTGAGGCCGGTGGGCCGATCGCGCGCGCTTTTTGCACATTTTTTATTACACGTATTGGGCTTAGAACTTTCCTTACTGGAAACTTTAGTTTCCTTGCTGAAACGCATCGTTTTCCTTGCTGAAACGGCATGCGTTCCTTACTGGTAATATTTTTTGCATTGCGGGGAAGTGGGGAGTGGAACGAGGAATTCCCGTATAATTTGATGGGCAATCGCGTTAAAAAGCAGCATCCATAGAACTATGACGTTTCACATTTTTAACAAAATCGGATACAGAGATACCTATCACTGAAGAGCGTTCAACCTTTTGGTTAAGATATCCCAGATTTCCTTATTGGAACGCATGATGTTTCTTGCTGGAATGTCATGCATTCCTTGCTGGAAAGGTATGTCGAAGCATTGGGGTATTGACCGTGTGATATGAAAATCTGGCACATTTATTGGTGCGGATAAATTAGGAAATTTTAACCCGGCATAGGTACACACTGCGTTGATCTGCTACTATACCAACCGGAAAGAAATTGAAATAGCAACTAATTGGAGGACAGTCAATGTTCTGGATATACTTGGTTCTAGCTATCCTTAGTCTAGTACTGTCCAATGCACTCTACAAATCACCCATGTCTCCAATAGGCTTTTTCGGCGTACTCTGGAACAGTTTGTTAGCATTATTTGAGGCTCGTCTGACGCAGTACTACCCTCTCTCATTTCAAGCACACTTGGTTTTCCTTGGTTCATACTTATTGTTCGTCATAGGTGCCTTTTCAGCAACTTCTCCCATAATCAAAATAACCCGGACGAACTTCAATCTATTCCACACACCTACGCCTACTAATTTGTTAGACTTAACCAGATCCCAGAGAGCATTAGATTTTATGAACATGATGAACCTTATTGGGTTAATGCTGGGAATTCTGCGCTTAGCAGGATCAGTAGGATGGGGAAATATCCTGAATTTAGCGCATGTGCGTTCATTTGTATCAGCAATGGGGGCCACTGAAAAAATATGGGGCGGACTAATCGGGTACTTATCAAGTCTCAGTCCGTTGAACGCGATATTAGGGGGGGTATACTATAGTGAACGCACTCCCCACGACTGGAAGCGCGTCACACTCGTGTTTGCTGTCCCGCTGGGTTTCGCTTTATTATCAGGAAATCGTACAATCTTTATATGGACCGCTGTCCTATTCTTTGTTGCCCACACATTGACACATACACTTTGTAACCATGGAACTTTTCTTCGACTTGTTCGACCTGTTCTACTGGGTGTGATTTTACTGTTTGTTGTATTCACGAGTATTGGGACACGGCGATTTGATTCCACAAGTCAAACTATGCATGCCAACGTTGAGTTGCCCTGGGAGTTGCTTCATGCCTATAATTATATGACAGCAGGGTTTGGTGCATTTTCGGCGCGTTTAACCCATCTTGACCCTTTGTCCATTCCAGGCTTGATGACGCTATCACCAGTGATCCGTATGCTGGCGCGGATTGATCCAGACTTGATAGGTGGCTATAGTTATGATGCTCTACTAGTGTATACAATTAGGAACCCATCAATTGCTACACCAGTACGCACAAATGTATTCACCTATCTTTGGGGTGTATTCAACGATTTCGGCTGGATAGGAATCCTAATCGTTCCCTGGGGAATGGGAATTACCTCTGGGTTGGTATTCAAACACTTATTGCAGCATCCAACATTTGTAAACATTGCTTTATATTCTTTCTTTTGCCTGCAATTTGTGTATAGCTCTATAGCAACAATTACACACGCCAACTCAATTATTGTGAGTCTTATGGTACTTTTGTTGATTCATAAACTGATTTCCGCGCAGGGAGTGGAGAGGAATGTATCAAGTTATTTGCCTGTTGTTAGCTCCGCAACGCTGTCCAAGTAGTCGCTATTGTGTTTATAATTTTATATCTTATTTGCGTAATGAAGGTATTGAAGTTACGGCACTTCCATTTTATTCAGAAGATGTCTACGCAAAGCTCGCAGGTATGGGGGCCGTAGAGAAAGTTTTACACTCTACAGTAGGGATTCTAAAACGTATAAGTCAATGGGGAATTATAAAACATGCGGATGTAGTGTGGATTCATAGATTTGCGGCGCCTGTCGCCACGGGGTCTATTGCGTCTGTTGTGAAGGCAATGAAGCGTCCAATGATCTTTAGTTATGATGACGCTGTTTATTTACAGCGAGGTACACCGAGCGTGTTACGGAATTTGTTTGGTAGCTGGCGGGGAGTTGATACTGCTATAATAAAAAGCGACTTTGTATTAGCCTGGAATCACGAGTTGGAAGAACATGCTCTCCAATATCAAAAGAAAGTACGTGTTCTACCGTCAAGTATTGATGTTATTTATTATGATCAGGTACTTGCAAAAACATCGCGTCGAACTGAGTCCCATCCGTTTATTCTTGGGTGGATTGGTACTCCGTCCTCAGCTCCTTATCTGGAGATAGTCCGTCCGGTATTAGAAAGATTAGCTCAAGAAGGGCCAGTGGAATTACGTTTAATTGGGGGAGACATCCCCGATATTCCGGGGGTCACTATTCAGAGGATACCCTGGCAACAGGGTACAGAAGTGCAAGAACTATGCCAAGCAGATGTAGGAATTGCACCACTGGCTGAAAACCCCTGGACTCGTGGTAAGAGTGGGCTTAAAGTTATACAATATATGGGGTGTGGGTTGCCGGTTGTGGCTTCGGCAGTAGGGGCGCATTTAGAGATCATAGAGAATGGCAAACAAGGTTTTTTGGTAAATTCTGAAGACGCTTGGCTTCAGGCATTACGGACATTGAGGGATAACAATTCATTATGTTTAAAGATGGGAAGTGTCGGGCGTGAAACTGTGCATCAAAAGCATGATTTTTCAGTTGTAGCTGGGGCCATTGCTGATGTTTGCAGACAACTCTGCTAAAGAGCCAACTGAGTTGCAATCCCCTGTCACCACATCTGGATTGGGACCTCTTGCACGGACCGCTGGTGTTACAGGAATCAGTTCATTGTTTGCTCAGGGGGTTGGCTATGCTATGGTATTATTGCTGACTTTGTCCCTGGGCGCCGATGGGTTTGGTTTATTCTCATTGGTTACTACGGTGAAAGGTATTCTTGTATTGGTCGGCAGTTTGAGCATGGGCGTGACGACAGTTCGCTTCGCGGCGTGGTATCGTGGCAAGGGAAATCTTGTCGGGCTTCAGAAGTTGTTAAGTGCAGTAACGTGGGGAACCTTGATATGGAGTAGTGTAGTATCCTTGATACTATGGTCACTTTCTCCAACCATTGCAGAAACGATCTTTCATAGACCCGAGATGGCATTGGCCCTGCGTTTGGTCGTTTGGGTAATTCCTTTGGATGTTTTGTTTAATGTCTGGATTTCCGGGTTACATGGCTTGGGTCTCACTACAAAACGCGCCTACCTCGAACAAATCCTGCTACCCCTGGCACGGTTGATAGCAGTAGGAGTCAGTTTTGGCGTAGGTCCTAATGTCGAGACTGTACTTGTATTGATGAATGTTGCATCTGGCGTATCTATGTTGGTTGCCGGCTGGTTATTAGGTCGCAACGTGCAATTTTGGAAAATTTCTCCTATTACATCGTCCGATTGGCGGAGTTGGATTAAATATACAGTCCCTACATTTTTAGATGCGTTACTTGTTACCTCTTTGGGTGGTTCGTTAGAAGTTTTGTTGTTAGGGGTCTTTGCCACCGATACCATCGTAGGTGTATATAGTGCAGTCTTGCGTTTGCGATTTATTTTTAAGATGCCTATGACAGCGTTCAACAATGCATTAGCCCCTTTAATTAGTGAGTCATATGCAAGAAAAGACATTCAGTATTTGGGATCTCTTTTTCGTTCAACGACGCGATGGACTATTATGATATGTGGCCCATTGGCGATTATTTTTGGTCTATTTGGGCGAAGTATCCTAAATATTTTTGGTTCTGAATTCACAGTAGGGTATACAGCTTTGTTAATAATCACTATGGGTGAATTAGTGAATGTTTTCGTTGGCCCTGTAGGGCATATACTCTTGATGACAGGATATTCAAGGATCAGGTTGTTTAATTCACTTGTCTTGAGCGGGGAGCAATTGATCTTAGGATTACTTTTAATACCTCAGTGGCAGCTTATTGGTGCCTCGTGGGTAGGCGGGGTATCTATCGCGACCGTCAGCATTTTAGGTTTGTTAGAAGTTCGTGCTTTATTGCATCTGCATCCCTACCAGATTGATCTGTGTAAGCCGATCAGTATATGTATTTTAAGTACTGCGGCTGTCATTATTATTCAGAGTCTATTAGGTCAAGATGGAGCATGGTGGCAAGCATTGTTAGGGATGCTTTTTTGTGGAAGCTATGTTGGGTTATTATTAAAGTTTGGTTTGACAGATGAAGATCGAGATTTAATAAATCGATTTTTCAGACGAGTTAGCTTCAAAAGTTGAGCAGCAACTGTCCCGTGTGGGCGAACTAAAAACACTTAAAGAGTTTGTTTGTTAGCTCGCATAACCGCTGGAAGGACAAGAGCTGATATTTTACTAGCTTCCGATTCATTCTCTTTGCCTTCTTTATGGGAAGGGTTGCCCGGAGCCATATTGGAGGCATTGGCTGCTGGGTTGCCGATTGTCGCAAGTAACATAGATCCAGTTATGGAGTTACGTAGGTATTATGAGGATAGGATTTTCGTAGCTAATCCGTGTGATATTGATACGCATGTCAAAAATTTACAGGCTGCTTTGGTGAAAGGGTCTCTAATACCCAGTTGCGCATTAAGTAGATTTGAGAAAACACCATTCAGTATGCCACGAGTTGTTGACGCTTTCGCAGAGCTTTATGGGTTAAACAAAAATGAATAATGGTGCAGACCTAACCGAGCTAGAGCTCAAGGGGATGACTTATGGAACTTTTCGTTGCAACTGAAGCCAGATTCCATGTTTCCAACGGCAAAATCACCGCGGAAAGTGGAACACAAAATTTGGAGTTCTGGAACCGCTACCTTGATGTATTCGACAAGGTTACTGTGGTCGCTAGGTTCAATGACAATGTATTCACAAACAATGAAACACAGATTGGGCCAAATGTTTCTTTGGCTCCTCTGCCCGACTATACTGGGCCTTCACAATATTTGAGAAAGGCGCGAGCTATCACAAAACGACTGGAATGCCTATGCTCTGGACAAAACTCCTTCATCGCCCGTGTACCCGGAAACATCGGGACTTTGCTCACGGCGCGTCTACAAAGGCTGAATTGGCCATATGGTGTTGAAGTGGTGGGAGATCCCTATGATGTTTTCTCACCAAAGGCTTCACGGTGCCCATTGGGTGTACTATTCCGGCACGTATTCTCACGCGACTTGCGTCGAATCTGCATGAGAGCCGTCGCGGCTAGCTATGTCACCGAGATGGCATTACAGCTGCGATACCCCGCCCAAGAAGCAGCATTCAAGACACACTACTCTAGCGTACAACTTGACAACATCGCTTACGTGTCTGCTGCCCGTGTTTATCACACAGTACCGCTAGATGTGCATTTGGTCGCTATTGGTAGGTTTACGCATCTCTATAAAGGGGCTGACACTGCGCTAGAATCCCTATTATTGTTGCACCGTCGTGGAATATTAGCCCATCTGACCTGGATTGGTGGCGGAAGATACCAGAGCCAGATGGAGCGGATGGCTAGGGAATTGGGAATAGAAGGCCATGTTGAATTTCTGGGTGATGTGCAACCAGGCAACGATGTGCGTAAGATTCTGGATCGCGCAGACTTATTTGTGATGCCTTCCCGCCAAGAAGGGCTACCTCGTGCCATGATAGAGGCAATGGCGCGGGCCCTGCCCTGCATTGGATCGCAGATAGGCGGTATCCCCGAGTTACTGCCACCCAACTGTTTGTTCCCTCCTGATAACTCGATAGCTATGGCTGACAGGGTTATTGAGATGCTTTCGCAACCGGCTCTTATGACAAAGATGTCTAAGCGAAATCTTGCCAAGGCGGCAGAATATCATGAGAATACTTTGCAACATCGGCGCGTGCAGTTTCTCAAATATCTGCGGGATGTAACTAAAGAATTCCACTCATCGAGAATGAAAGAGAATAAGAAACTATGACCCAAACCGATCTGTATTATGTTCCCAGTCCCAATCTTTTAGCACTCAAAGCAAATGTGCCGCAGGTCAAATGGTCATATGGGGTTGATATTCCCCCGGCATCAGTTGCCGAGTATGAAAGTTGCCTCCTTCACATGGAACTTATGGTGCATCCTCGTGTTAATACACCGGAACCTACGGCGATGGGAAAATACCACTACTATTTTGCACACCCAAATGAGGATTGTATCTTCTATGAACGTGATTTCTTCTTGGGAAGGAAACTAAAATTACAAGTCAGCGGGCTATTGAATGGAACGCCTAAAGTCATCGCTAATCGTGACTATTTTCGATTCATCCAACACAGATTTATGAATCTTCATTCCATAGGCTATATACTGACAGATATAGTTGGATGGTTTCTCTTGCGTCACGATTATACACCAATCCACTGTTCCGCTTTTGTGTATCGTGGAGAAACAGTGGTTGTATTCGCCCCACCAAACACTGGGAAAACTTTATCCACGATGATGATGTGCTTAGAACATGATGCTCATTTCATCGCTGAAGATATTGCTATTACGGACGGCAAGTCTATTTATGCAGTGCCCTGGACAACCACGTTTAGGTATTATTCACAAGTTGAGGAAGGTCTTTGGTCAAGAGCAGTAAACAAGATGACACGAGTCCTACCGGTTCTGGAGCTATTCCCATTGGCTGGTCTGAAAAATATTACAAAGTATGTCAGTGAATCGCATATTGTGAATCGTTCAACCGTGGATCGCGTCGTGATACTTGAGCGAGCCGAACCTGGGGTGCAAAGCCTTCAAGTGGCAGATGCAGTACGACGAATCAGCAATCTGAATCGCTACGAGTTCAACTACCGGAAGTCACCGACTATGGTGGCCTACGAGTACTTCAATCCTGATGTAGATCTCGCAAGTGCGTGTGAAGCAGAACAAAGAATCCTCTTGAGCCTGGTAGAAAATGCTCACTGTAGTCATTTGGTCACAGCCATCAACCCGTCTGACTACAGCGGATTGATAAGACACCTTCTCTCACAATGAGTCTCTGACATTTGCAATATTGTAGAAGAAGTTTGAGCGTAAGAGGAGAACGGATGGGTTTCAGACCAGAACACAGCACCTGCCACAAACTCGTTCATATCACTACTGTTCCCAAGAGTCTCGGATTCTTGCGAGGGCAAATTGACTTTATGCATTGGAAAGGCCTTGATGTTCACGCAATCTCATCACCAGGCGAGGAGTTGAGCGAATTTGGGCAACAAGAAGGTGTTACTATACACGCAATAACTATGCAACGTAGAATTACCCCAATCTATGACATCATCGCACTTGTGCGTCTATGCCGCTTATTACGCCATATTCGCCCGGTTATAGTCCATGCCCACACTCCAAAAGGCGGCCTACTGGGTATGCTCGCTGCTTGGTTCACCCGAGTACCTGTGCGTGTTTATCATATACACGGACTGCCACTTATGACTGCCAGTGGGCTACGGCGCGTTTTATTGACCTGGAGTGAACGCATATCGTGTATGTGTGCTCACCAAATATTTTGTGTGAGTCCTTCCTTGCGCCAAGTCGCGATTGAGCTTGATCTGTGTCCCGAGAACAAAACTACGACCTTGGGTTCGGGTACTATCAATGGGATTGATGCCCGCAGCAAGTTTAATCCCGCAACTTTGAGTGGACAAACCTGTGAGAAGATACGTCATGATTGGGGTATTTCAGCAACTGCGTATGTTATTGGTTTTGTTGGACGGATTGTGCGAGATAAGGGAGTAGCAGATTTGGTCAATGCTTGGGCATTACTTAAAACGCAATTTCCAGATATACATCTAATTATTGCTGGAGAATTCGAGTATCAAGATCCGATTGAGATTGAGACAGAAAACATCCTGCACACGGACCCCCACATCCACTTACTAGGCAATGTACGCCAAATGCCCGCGGTCTACGCTGCAATAGACGTCGTTGTCCTTCCAACATATCGTGAGGGGTTTGGTCTTGTTCTAGCTGAAGCATCATCCATGGAATTGCCGGTAGTAGCAACTGCGGTACCAGGCTGTGTTGACGCTGTAGTCGATGGCATAACTGGGACCCTTGTGTCCCCGCATAACCCGGAAGCACTAGCTTCAGCTATCACTCGTTACCTTGATAATCCTAATCTTCGCCGCCGCCACGGTCAAGCTGGGCGTGAGCGCGTCTTGCGTGATTTTCGCCCCGAAGATATCTGGGAAGCAACCTACCAGGAGTACACTCGCCTGCTGCAAGAGAAGGGCCTTCCCCTGCCAACCCCGCGAGAAGAATAAAGTAGGTAGAGAGGATCGTATGCACCGCGCATATCCCAAGCAAGGGTTGGACATTTTGCTCATTGTCTTAGCCGCGCCGCTACTCGCGCCCGTTCTGGTTTTGCTCGCCCTCCTCATCCGCCTCCGCCTCGGCGCCCCCATCCTCTTCCGCCAACAACGCCCCGGACTGCACGGCAAGCCCTTCACCCTCTACAAATTCCGCACCATGACCGACGCCCGCGACGCGCAAGGTAATCGGCTCCCCGACGCCGAACGGCTCACGGCCTTCGGGCGTTTCCTGTGCAGCGCCAACCGGGACGAACTGCCGGAGGTATTCAACGCGCTAATTTGCACAACACCACGCGTTGACCGATTATCTACCGCAATGTATACTGTGGTCATGCAAGTGGCGTAGGATAAGTCATCCACAATAAATCAGGAGGTGATTGAGGTGGAAGAGATAACGGTATTAGAAAGCGAGATCGCGGCGCCGTCAATTTCTACGCAGGCCGAAGTCCGGTATCGAATGGAGGTCACCTTTCGTTGTGCGATTACGCCCTTTGTGGCGCGCCAGAATGCGAACGTTTACCTGTTAATGAATGTAGGCAATATGTTTTCGGCAGGCGATCCCCTTCTGTTTCTCGGTGAGCCGCCGCATTGGAAAGTCCCGGTCTTCTGTGCCTTTCCGGAGTTCAACCATCGTGAGAAGATCGGCGAATTGGCCGTAGATATGGATAGCGGGGCCATTTTGCTGGAACAGTCTTTTCCTTCTTCGCCAGAGGAGATGGAGCGCCATGCCGAAGTCGCCTATCATTCGCTTGACACATCATCCACAGGAGCATAGCGCCAGTTGTCTGGCAGCCTGCGTTGTGATGATTTTGTCATCCTGGCAGGTAAAAGTCACTGAGGCAGAGGTGCGCCGCATCATCAAGACGAAGCCTTATTCCGGCGCGCATCCTGTAAATCTATTGCGCCTGAGTGCAATAGACTTTCTGGGCTGGCCTTTCGAGAGCACTGTAGATGAGTTGCGGCAACGACTTGATCGTGGTATGCCCCTCATTGCATTTTTGTGGACGGGGTCGCTTGCGTATTGGGCTGAACAGGGCGGGGTGGACTATTTACATGCTGTTGTTGTGGTAGGTTGGACTGAGACCTCTGTATGGGTTCATGACCCGGCATTGCCGGAAGGCCCCACCGAGATATCGTGGGCTGAATTCAAAGATGCCTGGCAATACTCTCGGCACATGTTGGCGGCGATCGAGCCGCGCGACAAAGCCTAAGGCGTACCAATTGTACTCGCCAAGTCTAAAACGCACCTTTGACCTGCTGGTCACGTCGCTAGCCTTGCTATTACTCACGCCGTTTCTGTTGGTGCTCGCGCTCCTGGTGCGTCTCAAGCTCGGCGCGCCGGTGCTTTTCCACCAGCAGCGCCCCGGCCTGCACGGCAAGCCCTTCACCCTCTACAAATTCCGCACCATGACCGACGCCCGCGACGCGCAGGGCAACCCGCTCCCCGATGCCAAGCGACTGACGTCGTTTGGCCGTTTCCTGCGCAGCAGCAGCCTCGACGAGCTGCCGGAATTGTTCAACGTGCTGAAGGGTGAGATGAGCCTGGTCGGCCCGCGCCCGTTGCTGATGCAATACCTCGACCGCTACACGCCGGAGCAAGCGCGGCGGCACGAGGTCAGGCCGGGCATTACCGGCTGGGCGCAGGTCAACGGGCGCAATGCGCTGACCTGGGAAGAAAAGTTCGCGCTGGATGTGTGGTACGTGGACAATCGGTCGCTGTGGCTGGATGTGAAAATTTTGGCAATGACCGTGTGGCAGGTGCTCAAACGCGAGGGCATCAGTCATCCGGGAGAGGCGACGATGGCCGAATTTATGGGAGAAGAGCGTTTAAACGTTCCAACGTTGGAACGTTCGAACGTTTAAACGTGCTATGAATACAGAGGTCGAGTCAGTGTGTGTGCTGGGCGCGGGAGGACACGCGAAAGTCGTCATCAGCACCTTGCAGGCGGCGGGGTATCGGGTCGAAGCCGTTTATGACGACGACGCGCAAAAGTGGG
>JAFGFI010000452.1 GCA_016931185.1 Anaerolineae bacterium | reverse complement strand
ATGTTAATGTACAAGAATCCTGCGCGATTAGTGGCACTTGTGAGCATTAAGCCTGCCCCTATCGCGATTAGTGGCACTCAACATTTAATCTCTAATAGGTTCTTTTTTACAAAAGTTGCTATCTTCAGTCCTGTTCCCCCCAGCCCAATAACTACAGTAGGTACAGTCGTAATTCTATCTTGACGGCGAGGCGTTTTTTGAACATAATTAGTGACATTAGTTAGGCTTCTTTCACGCTCTAATTTTAGTTCATTCTGTACCTCGATTACATCTACACCAGTGACGGCGAGGTGTAAATAACGGGTAACCTCCTCATACGTTGGATCTTGTGCAATAATTTGTGCCAATAACGATTGGGCAGTATCTCGATCGCCACTTTCTAAAGCACCCAAAGCACGTTGATATAGATCAAATAGAGCAACTTGTCGCGCTAATGTTTGTTGGTCAGGCCGCCAGTCTCTATCTTCTGGATATTCTTGGCTCAACGTCTGCACTAATTCCAGGGCACGTTGGTATTGCTTGGCTTGTTTTAAGCGCTCGATTTCCTTCAACTGAAATTCCAGTTTACGGCGACGCAATTCCTTTTTGATTTGGGCAAGCTTAGCCAATGCTTCTGGTTGTTTAGTCTCAAGCTCTATCACCCGCTCATAGAGAGTTTGTTGCTCTTCTTTGTCTGTAATTAATTGTGCTTTTGCCAGCAAAGCCTGTACTAAACGCGGACGTGTCACAGAGGGTTGGTATTGATAAAGTTCGTCCAAAATATTGCAGGCTTCGATTGCTTCTCCCTGAGCAAGAAGAATCTCAGCTAATAATTGATTGGCTCCTACATGGTTAGGATTCACCCCAATAGCCTGTCGCAAGGGACTGATAGCATCCTCTAACTTTCCCCCATGATATAAATCTAAAGCAGCCTGATAAAGTTTTTCTGCTGCCGGTTCGATGCGATCTAGTTCTTCCTGTACACGGCTTAATGGTCTATAGATGGTAAGCCATTGACGCATTAATTCTACACGGAAGCGATAGCCGCTATTGTCTGGTTCATCAATGAGGTCCCAATCTTGTAAAAGTTGAGGCGCATTCTGTAATTCTTGAATTAAAATGCGCACACCACTCTCATGAAGCAATAAATCTAGTTCATCTTTGGTAATAGCTCGCGGACCAGCGTTAGCCAGTGCAGAGATAACAACCCGTTCAGCAGCGGGCAATCCCTCCCATAACCATTCCATAGCGTTGCGACTGGCGTCTAATGTTGCGGATACCATGGCCTCTACATCCGCTAAAGTTGCTGTAGGAAAAGTAACTGGATTTTGTACATAAAGTTGTCCCCAAATGCGAGAGCAAAGTAATTGGGTGAGAAATGGATGCCCTCCGGTCAGTTCCCAAATACGTTCTATGGCATCAGGCTCCCAATGCAGAGTTTTGTTTAGCTCGGAAAGCCGGATTAGGTCAACGACTTCCTGATAATTCAGTACGGAAACACGTTGCGCCTGCGCCCCTTTGAACAGAGAACGAACGACAGTATGTAAGTCATCTATATTGCGTCCAACAACAAACACAAACTGTAATTTTTTAGCGATGTCGTCTAACAGATCCTGCAAATAGGGGAAAAATGTTGTCACTGCCTCGTTATCTTGAGGATCGTTTAACACGTCAAATTCGTCAAAAAGCAATATGAGAGAATGTTCCCTGGGTAGATTTTCCAACAAGCTTGGAAGCCATGTTTTACGGAAAGCGATTTCAGGCTTATCGCCCAAATCAGGAGGTGCCTGGTTTAAAATAAGCGCAATAGTTTGTGCTAACTCTTGCAAAACTCGACTTAAGGACCAATTTCCCTTATTTTGTAAATTAAATTTAACAGGATAATAGGGTCCTTGCTCAGGCAACCAAGTTTCTAAATATTGTAAAATGGAGGTTTTACCAATGCGCCTTTGTCCATATAATACAATAGCATTATCTTGCGGGTGTCGGAGAACGCGCAAAACTTCGCGCAAGACCTCTGTTCGCCCAATGAAGGCTGAAGTATTGCCTACTGGATTACCGGCAATATAAGGGTTATAAGGTGTAGACATCAAACCTCCTGTAAATGATGTTTGTGTTCTATATGTCAGTATTACTCCAAACACCTTTGGTACTTACCGATTGGACTGTATCACAATGCCTAATTATAGAATGAATTATACTCTCGTCAATAATCACAACAAGCTGTGAATTATCATGCAAGGAAAATACAAAACACCTAACTCGAACATGCAAAGTTTTTTCCTGTATTTCTGTAAATTTTCACGATTAACCTATACTTATATTACAAAAATATATCCCAAATGGCAACCCTATACCGGAGTACGGCCAAATATAAGCACTATCTTGGTTGAGAAAGCATCACAAGTTTCTCCTATCGGCGGATTGATATTAAGGAGAAATAGCGTTGAAGCTCTCGGTAGTCCTGGCAAACTAAAAGCGTTGGATCAAACTATCGCGTTGACCAGCTATCGGTAGTTCCAGGGCTAGGTTGGGTAAATGGCAATCCGGGCTATACACCAAAGCTTGGGTGAGTAGTGCTAAGTTCGCTACTTATGGCTTACTCGCTGCTGGCAATCGTCGCTGTAATTCTGCTGTTAAGTTGCGCTGTAAGGTTTTGCGCATGATAGAACCTCCTTATGTTTAGGATGGTTCTGTTATGTGCTTACCTCGTCAAAAAAGTGAAGGTGGATAAAAAATACTACATTAACTTTTTAACGCTTCTACCACCGCCCGGATATGCTCCGGGGTGCTGCCGCAGCAGCCGCCGAAGATTTTGACGCCCGCTTCGTCCACAAATTTGTGCGCGTACTCGACCATCACTTCCGGGGTGACGTCGTAGACCAGGTCTGTCCCTTCGGTGTGGGGAAGGCCCGCGTTGGGTTTTGCCATCAGCACTGCTTCCGGCACTGCCTCGCGCATCTTGTTGACCGCCGTCAGCGTCTCGCTCAATGTGCGCCCGCAGTTTGCGCCGACTACGTCGACGCCCAGCGACCACAGCGTTTGAGCGGCCTTTTCCGGCTTCACGCCCATCATTGTGCGTCCCTTTGTATCAAAGCTCATCGTGACCAGGATGGGAAGTTCAGTTACCTGTTTGACACCCTCAACGGCAGCTTTGGCTTCGTTCAGATCGCTCATCGTCTCAATCAAAATGGCGTCCGCGCCCCCTTCTGCCAGTGCCGCGGCTTGCTCCGCAAAGGCAGCCACCGCGTCTTCGTAAGTGAGCGTGCCGAGCGGCTCAAGCATCTGCCCGGTGGGTCCCATATCACCGATGATGAACACATCTTCACCCGCAATTTCTCGCGCCAACCGGGCCGCCGCTACATTTGCATCATGCACTTGATCCTGTAGTCCATCGCGTTCTAACCGGACGCGCGTCCCGCCAAACGTATTGGTGAGGATCATATCTGCTCCAGCTTCCACGTATTCCCGGTAGAGTGCGCGAATGGCTCCAGGATTTTCCAAATTCCACCGCTCCGGTGCAGCGCCAGGGGCCAACCCGGCCTTCTGTAACATCGTGCCCGTCGCCCCATCAGCGATCAAAACCTTCTTTTGCTCTAGACAAGTTCTAAATTTTGACATTGAACCCCCCTTCGTAACTCGGTGCGTTGCACTTTCTGAAGTGCGATGCACCTCTGTTTTTATCCATAATCGGTGAACCCTGCTCATGGCTACTCCTCCGAAAATGGTCCGCTAAAACGGCAGGATAAAGCGAATATTGTCGCGGGCGGTACCCCGCGACAATATCCCTTTAATTCTTGGCCTTAATTACGGATTACGCATCACGTTTGACGTCTGACGTTTGACATCTGACGTATTATACACCTTTTCCCCTGTATCTTCCTCCACCTTTGTCTCAAAATTGGGCATCAACGCGGCTTGCCGGCCTTTATGGTGATAGTTACGCGTGGTGACCAGGGGTCCCAGAATGTCATAGTAAAAACACGCGAGCGTATAGAGGATTTGATGCGTCGCGATCCACAATAATCGGGGAACCAGGCCGATACCCAGGAATCCGAGTGCAAACAGGAGAAGGCTGATGACAAAAAGCCAGCGCGTGATGGTAAACCTGGTCCAGGTTAGTGCGGCGATGATCATCAGGATCACAACCGTGAGTATCATGAGGGGAACCATCACCACAATAGCGACCTGGGTAAACTCGGTCAGGATGGGATCGCGGTCGCGAGCAGGCCAGAGATACTGAAGTCCCCATAGTTCCTGCCAGACCCGGATGGGCCAGGGATCGTGGTCGCGGCGCTGCGCGCGCCGCAACGCGGCCTGACCCGTGGTATTGTGATCCCATGTTGCGCCTTGCAGCCGGGTATGGGCGAGTATTACGTCTTCACAGCACGCTCCGTGTAATAGCGCGCCACGCAGATCGGCTCCGCGCAAGTCAGCTCCGGTGAGATTGGCATCGGTGAGATCGGCCTGCTGCAAGTTTGCGCTGCGCAGATCGGCGTGGGCTAAATCCGCCGCGTTAAGGTTCGCGTGGGCAAGATTTGCGCCCCGCAGCCGGGCACGGCGCAGTTCGGCATAAGTCAGGTTGGTTCCCACCAGTCGCGCTTCTTCTAATGATGCTGTGGATAAATTTGTGTGTTTCAGAGATGCCCCTTGCAGCCGGGCATAATCCAGATGCGCGCCAACTAAAGATGCTTGCGCTAAGTTCGCCCGGCGCAAGCTAAGGCCTCGTATATCGGCTTCATCGAGACGCGCGGATTGTAAAGACGCCCCGTCTAATGCACAGCGGCGAAAGATGCTATGACTGAGATCGGCTTCATCCAGGATCGCGTAGCGCAGATTGACGCGCGAAAAATAAGCATTGACCAGGCTTTGGCGGCTCAGGTTCTGCTTGGAAAAATTTGCGTCATCATAGCTGGGCCGTTGGCGAGAACCCCAGGGGGGCATAGTATGACCTCCATATAAGTCAGTGCTTGGATTATATTATATATTGTACTGGCAATGTGAAACCTGCGATGTAACAAAAACGTGTCCGTTTGGATCTACTAAATCCGTTGCGTAATAAAAATCCATACTCTTCATGAAAAGTATAGCTGAACGCAGTTTTGTGTCAACTAACATACGTAAAAGGGTAACGAAAGTTGATTATTTGGTACAATTAGGATACACTAGACGTAGAACGTGAAACGTAAAACGTGATATGTGAAATTTAAGTGGATGGTTAAGGGATGGTTAGTGTCCGGTAGCTAGGACTACGAATTACGTTTTACGAAATAAGGAGTGTAAATAATGGATACTGTGTTCGTTTATTTGCGTAAAATAGGTATATGGATGTCAGGTGGAGTGGCTTTTATATTGGGAGTGTTGGTGTTGCCCTGGTTATTGGTGCCGCGTCCCGCCGTGGGAATCATTCGCCTTAACTCGGATATATGGTATGCTAGCGCGTGGTTGATCCAGTTGGAGATTGAAGAAGCCCGGCAGGATGAAAATGTGAAGGCCGTGATCTTTCAAGTGGATTCTCCCGGCGGGGAAGTGGTTGCCAGTCAAACTCTGTACCTGGAATTGCAATCTCTGCGCCGCGAGATGCCCGTAGTTGGATCTATTGACAGTATGGCTGCCAGTGGCGGATACTACGCGGTCATGGCAGTCGATCCCATCTATGCCAAGCCCTCTTCATCTATTGGCAATGTCGGGGTCTGGTCTTACGCGCCGGAGGAAATTGGCGTCAATGATGTGGTGCTGACCAGTGGCCCGTTTAAGATGACGGGCAGTAATCGCGATGAGTTTTTGCGCGAACTGGAGGGTATCAAGCAGGAGTTCTTGGCGACGGTGTTTAGCCAGCGTGGAGAGCGGATGCAAATGACGCCGGCAGATCTTTCCCAGGGGTTATTGTATCCTGGTCGTGAGGCTGTCCGCCTCGGTTTGATTGATTATATTGGAACGGAAACGGATGCAATTGAAAAGGCTGCGGAACAGGCCGGAATTGCCAATTATAAGGTGGTTGACCTGGAGGCACGGGTGATTGATCGCTTGTTAAAAGAGGACTCTATCCTTTTGGAACCATGGATTGGAGCTGCGGATCCAATGACCGGGGAGCGCGAATTGCCCCATGGTATTTATTTGCTTTACGATCCCCGTTTGCGAGGTGCGCGATGAAATCACACGCGATAAAGTCACGACTGAGGTTTTTTCTTATCTTAATCCTGGCCACGCTTCTGATGACGGCGAGCCGGTGGACCTGGTTCTATCGTGGCGCATATTCGCCACCAGAAATTGCCGAGATTGACGTCAGTGCAGTTGAGGCGCAACTGATAGCTTATCAGCCGGTTGCAGATGTGCCGGTTGCCGGTGACGGATACGTCATTCTTGATCTTTCTCATACTAACAACTTGAATATCAATGATCTTGCGCCATTGCGTGACCGATTGGAAGATCGCGGCGCGCGGGTCGAGGTCTATGATGGAACGGATGGCGCGCTTGCGGATTTGTTGTACCGGGTGACGGCCTGGATCATCATCGCCCCTACGGAATCTTATGAAAGTGTCGACCGCGAGCCCCTTGTCGCGTTTGTAGAGGACGGTGGGCGACTGCTTATGGCGGCAGATCCTACGCGCCCGCTTCAACAGGAAGATGAAGATACGTCCAGTCTGTATGATATTTTCTTCCCTACCAGCGCCGTCCCGGCTATCAACAGCATCGCTAATGCGTTTGGCGTACTCTATTTTGACGATTATCTCTACAACTTGACGGAGAACGAGGGCAACTACCGTAATGTCAAGTTTACGCACTTTGCCGAGGATCATTTTCTGACACAAGATGTGGAGACGGTGGTTTTGTTCGCTGCTCATTCCTTGCACAGCGATGGCGAGGCTATCATTATTGGGGATGCAGAGACGCGCTCGCCGGTGCGCACCGGGGAAGCCGAGCTTGCTGCCGCCGTTCTCACTACTGAAGAGCGGGTGCTGGCATTGGGGGATGTTACTTTCCTGACCGCGCCTTATCATACGGTGGGTGACAATGATCGTTTCTTGAGTCACATTGCCGACTGGCTGGCGGAAGATAGCCGGCAGCGTGATGCACTTGAGGATTTTCCCTATCTCTTTACACAGCCGGTGGATTTGGTTCAGGTGAGTGGCTCTTATCTCGATCCACAACTGATCGTGCGCAGTGGCGAACTTCGCGCGACTTTTGAGGAGGCTGGATTAACATTAAATTTGCGATCAGAGGTAGGGGCAGGGCATGATGCGCTTTATGTAGGGGTTTTTGAGGATCTGGCCCTGGTGGAAGATGTTTTGTTGGAAGCTGGGGTGACACTCACGACGCCTCTGGAAATACATGCTCTTGAGGTTACGCCGACGCCGACCGCTACTCTTGAGGTGAAAGAGGATGAGGCAGGTAAAGAGGGTGAAACGGAAGAGGTAGAGCAGCCCATGGCCATCACCATCGCATCCCTGGGCACGTTGGGACTCCAGGGAACTACGCTCTATGTCCTTGACCGGAGCGCAACACGGATGACGTTGGTTGTCTTAGCAGAAGACGCGGCTACGGTTGCACACGCATTGGAACGTTTGACAACTCATAATATGGAGGAATGTGCCCAGGTGGATGGTGTTACGGTGTGTTCTACCGGGGAGGCGCAGGATGGTTTAGAAGGTGAAGAGGAGCCTGAAAATGGGGATACGTCAGAGGCAGAATCTCCCGATGAACCAGTCTCTGAGCCGGAAGAGGGCGCAGAGGGCCGAATTTTTATCTTTTCGGGAGATGATGGCCCCGATGGCGCGCGCACCAGCGCTGCTGATTTCGCAGCGATACTTGAGGACATGTATACGGTCACACTTTGGTCGGCCAGTGAGGATGGATTGCCCTCAACAGATGATCTGGCAGGTTACAATGTGTACATCATCGATTCAGGCGATTATGCCTTCGACGAGGATGGATCCAGCGCGTTTTTAACCGCGTCCAATGTGGAGAGCGGCGGTATATTACTTGTGGGGGCGCAGCCTTTGCCCGGTTTAGAAGAGGATTACGCGCCGCTTTACGATCTGGAAGTTGCCGGCACGGAGAGCATGTTGCTTGAAGGATTGACACCGGGGGAGATCATTGAACTCAGCGACTCTGAAAACGATGTTCCCGCATTGATAGTGCCAGAGGATGAAGATATCGAAGTCCTCCTTATGCGTGGTCCTGATAGTCCCCAGACGGGTACCCCGGTTATCGTCGCTACGGAGGATGAGGGGGAGGGGGTCAACCGGCTCATCATTGCCGCCCTGGCCTTCTATCGTCTGCCCGAAGATGTGCAGCGTACGCTCACGATGAACGCAGTGTCGTGGTTGATGCGTGAAGCAGAGAGCGAGTAACAAGATTGTGATCGTGTTGGGATTAGGATAACCAAGGGGGATCAGAAAGTGCCCGATCTAACAGTTAGAGAACGCTATCTTGAAACGTTGTTTTTTGGCCATCCGGATAAAGTGCCCTTATCGCCCGGCGGCCCGCGAGAATCTACCCTCGCGGCCTGGCGCCAGCAGGGACTGCCGGAGGATGTCCAGTGGTATTCACATTTGATGGATCTTTTGGGGATTGTGCCCACACCTACGAAACCTCACGTGAATTTGGGCGTTTCGTTTATTATGATCCCCACTTTTGAGGAAAAGGTACTGGAACACCGGGACGGGCACTACGTGGTGCAGGACTGGATGGGAGCCATAACCGAAATTTCCGATGTGTATGATTACACGTATATCCGTAGCGCGAGGGACTTCGTCACCCGCAAGTGGCACAGCTTCCCGGTGCAATCGCGCGCGGATTGGGAGGAGAAGATTAAGTGGCGCTACAATCCGCGTGACCCGCAGCGGTTTCCGGAGGATTTCGAGGTCCGCTGTGTTGAATTGCGTGAGCGGGATTATGTGTTGAGTGTGACTTTTAGCGGTCCGTTCTGGCAGTTGCGCGAGTGGTGCGGGTTCGAGGGATTGTGCATGTTGATGATCGAACAGCCGGACCTGGTTGAAGAGATGGCCCAGTTTTGGACGGACTTTGTGCTGGCAACATTGGAACCGATCTTGCGCCTGGCTCCTCCTGACCATTTCTGTTTTAATGAGGATATGGCCTACAAAATGCACAGCATGATCTCACCCAGGATGGTGCGCCGCTTTATCATGCCGGGGTGGATGGCCTGGATTCAGGCGATCAAAGCCGCCAGCCCGCGCACGGTGGTGGAAGTGGATTCCGATGGTTACGTGGGAGAATTGCTTCCGCTGTGGCTTGAGGCTGGTTTTGATGCTTGCTCGCCGATGGAAGTAGCGGCGGGAAATGATTTGGTAGCTTACCGTGAACAGTATGGTCAGAAAATGGCCTACCGGGGAGGCATTGATAAACGCGCGTTGGCCAAAGGGGGCGACGTGATGCGCGCTGAACTGCTCCGCGTGGTGACCCCGCTGCTCAAAACCGGCGGCTACATTCCCAGTTGTGATCATGGTGTTCCTCCCGATATCTCGTGGCCCAATTTTATTGAATACACGCGGCTGCTCGCGCAATTGACGGGATGGCTGTAGATGATAGTAAAAGTATTGTCTATATATTAATGGCTAGATCGTGCTGAACATGATTTGCGCGTGGCTCAGTATTTACTCATTATGCCTGATGTTTTGTTCTCTGTTTTTCTTGAGTATGCACGGGCAACGGTAAAGATTGCAGAACCTATTTATGAGTCCACTGAAAAAACTGGAGATCTCACCGCAGAGACACAGAGGTCGCAGAGATTTTAAACCAAAACTTAATAAAATTAATCT
>JAFGFI010000451.1 GCA_016931185.1 Anaerolineae bacterium | reverse complement strand
GTTAATGTACAAGAATCCTGCGCGATTAGTGGCACTTGTGAGCATTAAGCCTGCCCCTATCGCGATTAGTGGCACTCAACATCTAACTCCTAAGAATTAGAGATTAGAAATGACAACTGGACATCCTCTGATCTCAAATCTCTAAACTATCTTTCGATGCACTAACCACGCAAACCACAACCGCCACCGTAGTTTCCACCATGTCCATGCCACAACACGCTGGGCATCCACATCTACCGGACGCGGCGAATATAACGCCTGGACATAGGTGTCCATCAACAGATGTACATCACGTCCCGCCACTGCGAGAGGGCCATCCTGCGGTTCCTCTGGACCGGCAATTTCGGCCAGACGCTTATCAAAGGCCGTGACAAATTCATAAGCCGTATCACTTACACGCGCGGGGACTTGCAGACGTTGAGCATATCGTTGCAAACGGTGATAGAGACGTTTAAGCATTGTCTCCGCATCATGCCACCAAAGTAAAAACAACATATCGATGCCCATAATGCTCAGCAAAACTAAGGCTATGCCCGTCACAATTACCAGACCTATCAATATCCATCTGTACGTAGCAATATTACGCCAGGCAGGTGGCTCCTCTTCTACTGCTGGAACTTCAGGAGGACTGACAGGTGTCGGGAGCTCGAACTCTGTCGTCAGACCAGAGACACGATGAATTGCAGGGCGGCCCGAAGTTGGCTCAAACTCTATCCATCCATATTCAGGGAAGTAGACCTCCACCCAGGCGTGAGAATCAGCTTCGACAACTACATAATGTGCATTCCCATAATCGTAACTCCCAGAGGCATACCCAAGCACCATCCGCGCCGGTATACCGGCCGCGCGCGCCATCACCGCCATCGTGGTAGCAAAATAATCACAATGACCTTGCTGTAAATTAAACAAAAAGAAATCTGCCACCTCTTGATTTTCAGGGGGCGCGGGGACTTCCAGAGTATAAGTAAACGTCCGCAAGTAAGACTCAAGCATCAACGCCTTATCATAGACTTTAGGAATATCATCCGTCAATTCATGTACCAGGTCTAACACACGCTGAGGAACCTCTTCGGGAAGCTGTAAATAGCGGTCCAAGAGCCAATCAGGATACTCACCATTCACCTCACGCAACTCTTGTTCCGTGAACTCAGGAAGCAACGATATAGCCTCATAAATATCAGGGGTACCCGCCTCATCAGTGACTGCCCCAAAAAAATCTCTAACAGGTTGCGTCATTATCTCAGATACAGACACTGTAGGTGCAGACCCCGCAGGTGCAGACCCCGCAGGTGCAGACTCCTGTTGCGGATTATTAGAACGCCAGGCCGCAGTATAGGATTGGTCAACAGAAAGCAGTTCTCCCGCGACGTGAACAATATTGCCCGTACCAGAACTACGGCGAACAGTCTGATGTAACACGCGATGATGGGGATAGACTATTTCTAAAGTTTCAGGATCGAAGAGGGGAGCGCCCGCTTCATAAGAAATATCCTCAGTGTCCGTGGCAATCCAGCTACGGCCAGTGTATGTATCAAACGTCGCGCTACGCCAATGGTACAAAGGGGGATCAAATTCCAACAAGATAGGGTCAAACCCTTCATCAGATATCGGGGGCAAATCCCCGGTATTGACCAGCATCACTCTGCGCTGCGAAAGATCTTGCCCAGCACCGACCGTGTGTTCTCCAGGCAATCCTGGCCCCCAACCCAATCCGGCCGCCACTTCCACTGCTGGCTTGGGTTGCTGTTCCATTCCTAACGAATCGGCCAGATCCTCCATAGGCGGCTTCTCAACGTCACCGTACAAAACCTCGTTGATCCAATCCGCGATGTCCTTTGGGGTAAATTCCGGCACGGCAACAGCAACCAACATCACAACTAACGTCAGCAACGAAACACTCAACAATAAGTTACTCCATAGATCTTCGGAATACTCAATTCCTCTGTTCAGCCAGTCGGTCTCTCGTATGCGGTGACGCAACATCCCAAACATAATCAGGCCACAACCTAACAACGGCACAATGGAAAACGCAGTCGCGCCCGTATAGGAAATCACAAAAGTAAGGACCGCGCTAAGAGGCAATAATGCCAATAATGCATTACGATGACGGTGAACGACCCATCCCGCCCAACTCGCTAATCCCCAAATGAGCATCCCCCATACCAGGATTGTTGCAACGGGATCAAAAACGGGTTCGCCGCCGAGGAGTGTCCATAACCACTGCCGGCTCTGTGACAACATGACGCTCATATTGGACCACAATTCCAGCAACGTCCACAAGAGGCGTTTCCATTCTGGACCCACTGCCCATATAGGGCGCCCCACAATAACGATGCCCTTGTTCCAATACCACTGCCCGACCCAGACCCACAAAGCCATAAGATCGCCCCACAACCAGATAAACATATCTCCGATCAGGGCAAATGAAGTGCGGATAATAGCGAAAACCTGCGCTCCCAACTCTCCTCCGCGCAGCAACACATATTCCACGCCGAATACTGCCCCACATACCGCTGCCCAGCGATCAGAGAATGATAAATTTGCCAACATCCATTGCAATGTCATCGCAGTCACTGCAACAAAGAACAGGAAAGGGAACTCCAACCCCCATAATACGTCTGTGATACCATACACCGCACTGGCCAAGGCAATTAAGAGCAAAACCCACATCAACAGCGATTTCCCCCCGACCAAAAACAATAACTTTCCACCCAGTCCAGAATGATAGTAGGTTGTTCGATTATACATTTATGGTGACTCCTTAACTACAACATTCAAAAGTGCGTTTCTCCACCAAGGGGACATATCAACGACCTCGCGATACTTTAGCTACAATAGAGGAGCCGAAAATATTTTTCGCTTTCGGACTGTGTCCGAAAACGGAAAATACCCTTACTTTGCCAATAATACATCTTACTGACTCTATTTCACCCAGGAACGACAACGTTACTAAGTATACCACGATAAAAAAACATACCATAAGGATGAGTCCACTGAAAAAACTGGAGATCTCACCGCAGAGACACAGAGATCGCAGAGATTTTAAACCAAAACTTAATAAAATTAATCT
>JAFGFI010000450.1 GCA_016931185.1 Anaerolineae bacterium | reverse complement strand
CTTTTCTCTTCCACTACTACAGGGTAGCAACTCGCGTTATCTAACAGTCCGGTTTAGGATGTTGTGTTCTTTCCATAAGGTTCTATCCACGCCTCTGAGATTTCCAAACCAAAACCAGGCGCATCACTGGGCACGAGGTAGCCATTTTTAGCATAGGGCAGTCCCGGCAGATGCGCCACTTCTTCTAAAGGCACTCCCGGAGGCGAACCTACGAAGTATTCACACCACGGCGCGGAAGGTGTGGCATACGTGAAATGCTGCCCGTAAGCCGTCAACCCACCGCCGTGTAGAATGACGTTGACGCCGCCCGCGCCGGCCGCGGCGGCGATCTTGCGGCACGTGGACATGCCCCCGCACCAGTTGATGTCGGGCTGTAAAATATCCACCACTTGATGGCGGATGGCCCACTGGAACGGAACGTGCGTATACCAGTGCTCGCCCGTCGCCAATCCCTGCCAGGGCAACCGTTGGCGCACCGCAATGTGCCCGTCGAAGTCCTCCGGCATGAGATATTCCTCCATCCACTTGAGACGATAAGGGCGCAGTCGTTCCGCCAGGCGCACCGTATACGCCACATCAAAGGCCATCCAGCAATCCAGCATCAAATCGCTCTCATCGCCGATAACCTCACGCGCCCTGGCGATAAATTCCTCATTCCTGTAGAGGCCGTCCAACCCATCGGCAGGGCCGTAGGGACAGGCCAGCTTAAAAGCCGTGAAGCCGAGTTCTTTATACCAGTCTACATCGTTGCCGGTCGCGTAGCAGTAGATGCGATCCTTCTGCGGCCCGCCGAGTAAGGTGGAAACCGGCTGCTCCAACAACTTCCCCTTGAGGTCCCAGAGCGCCAGGTCAATACCACTGATGGCATAAGAAGCCAGGCCGCCCGTGCCATAGGGCTTGGTCAAGCGGAACATCATATCGGCCAACTTATCCAGCGCAAAACACTCTTCTCCTACCAACTGTGATGCTAAATGCTCGACGACAGGCAGCGTTGCACGGACAAAGTTTAACGTTGCCAGGCCCCATGTGCCATCTTCGGCAGTGATCTTGACCCACGCGCCCTCCCAATGCGGCAACCAGAGGTTGCGATGTCGCTTCACTTTAGGATAGCGCGACATAGGGTTGGCAACTTCTGCCTCTGCTGCCCACCCTGCACGACGCGGTGATGTTTTGGATTCACGAGATGGCAAGTTGACTTTCACGACGGCAATTCCGGTAATCTTCATCTATTTTCTCCTTTCAGTGCCCGACCTATCACTTCTGTTAATTGCTCCAGGCGTAAGGGTTTGAATATCCAACCGACAACATTTTGAGGCACAGTTGCTTTGCTCTCCGGCGTCAAAGGATAACCGGTTAATAATACCACCTTGAGCGCTGTATAGCGATGTGCTAACTCGTGGATTAACTCCAATCCTCCCATTTTGGGCATGACCCAATCGGTGATGACCAGGGAAATGCGCCGGTCGACACGCTCTATATACTGTTCACAAATTTCCAGCGCCTCAAGGCCATGCGTCGCAGTCACCGTCTGATACCCTAACATCTCCAACACATCCACCAAAGCAGCTCGGATAATAGCATCATCCTCCACCACCAGGATGGTTTCTCCCTGTCCGTGAACTAGATCGGATAACGTTTCATCTTCCCGTTGAGAGGATTCCACCCATAACGCGGGCCAATATAAGCTAAATGTCGTCCCTACTCCCATCTCAGTTTGTACATCTATATGACCTTCATGCTGTTTCATGATGCCGTGGACCTGGGCCAATCCCAAACCGTGACCTAATGGCGCGCGCGTCGTGAAGAAAGGTTCGAAAATATGGGGTAACGCATCCGGCGCGATGCCGGTACCGGTGTCGGTCACCGTAATCTGAACCCATGCGTCTCCCAGTACTGTGCCGCACTCCATACAATGTATCGCCTGTCCTTCTATTCGCGAGAGCGCGAGGTGCAGTTCTCCTCCATCAGGCATCGCGTCCCGCGCGTTAAGGGCCAGGTTCACGATGACTTGTTGAATACGCGTGAAATCGGCAAGAATGACGTACTCGCCCGGCGCAAACGCCAGGTTAATCTGGATATTCTCCGGTAACGTGCGGCGGAGTAATTTGATGACCTCTTTCAAAAACGTATCCAGGGCCAGCGGTTTGCGCTCCAAAACCGACCGTCGTCCGAAGTCCAGAATCTGTTGCACCAGGTCGGTCGCACGGTTAGTTTGTTGGGCGATGATCTCCAGGCGTTGCCGGATTTTAGTCGGCAATTCCGCTATGCGCAGTGACATCTGCGTATACAGCGAAATCGAGGCCAGGATGTTGTTAAAGTCGTGGGCGATGCCGGCAGCAAGTTGTCCAACGGCGGCCAACCGCTCTTGATATACCATCCGCTCCTGCGTCTTCCGAAGTTCTGCCAGGGTTTCCTCTAACCGGCGATTGCTCTCGCGCAGGGCTTCTTCTGTCTGTTTGCGCCAGGTTACATCCTGTAAAATTCCTATCGAGCCTTGAGAAATCCCATGATCATCCAGGATTTCAACCGCCGCGTCCATCACCCATCGCAGACCGCCGTCACGGGTACGGATGCAGTCGTCACTTTTCCACACCGGGATTTGACCGTTGCGCGCCAGGGTAGATGCCGCATCCCGTTCCATACCAGAAACCGCTTCTACGAGCATCAGCGACTTCTGTACGAGATCGCGCCACAACTCCGGCGTCATTTCCTCCGGCCCATATCCTGTCAATTGCCTTATTCCTTCACCCATAAAGGGATAGGTATTGGGATGGTAGGTCTGATAATAGGGGACGGCGCCAATGACTTCAATAGCCCGGCGATAGAGGGCTTCTGACCGGCGCAATGCCTCCTCTGCTTGCTTGCGCTCAGTGATATCACGCGCTACGGCGTAGATCTGCTTACCGCTGGGAAACGAGCGCCACTCCAACCACCGGTAAGTGCCATTTTTACAACGGTAACGATTCACAAAGTTTAAAACTTCTTGCTGTCCTTCAAGTTGAGCCACTGTGTCCATCGTGGCTTGTATATCATCTGGATGTACAAAATCAAAAAAAACGCTTACCTTCAAGTTCAGATATCCGGTAACCCAGCGTTCTTTCCCATTCAGGGTTCAAACGATGAAAAAACCCATCCGTATCTGCGATACACAACAGATCCAGGCTTAACGTGAAATAGCGGTCCAGTGCTTCAGTTTTTTCACGCAGGGCATCCTCAATCCTGGTACGCTCGACAATTTCAGCTTGAATCGCCAGATTGGTCCGGTGCAATTCTGAGGTACGCGCTGCGACGGCTTTCTCAAGGCGTGACCGATCATCGGCTAACAATTGCGCGCTCACGCGATTCTCTAAGACGAGCGCCAACATATGTATCGCGTTTCTAATGAGGCTTAAAAGCTCCGGTGACTGTGCCTGTTCCTTCCCCTCTAATACAATCCATCCAAATGAATTCTGTGCCGTGGCAATTTGGATCGCTTCATCCGAGATATGTTCCCCCTCAGTCAATAACCGCAAGGATACGGCATCTTGTGCCCGGTTGAGCGCATCTACAAAAATAGCGAGCATGCGTTCGGAGCTTTGAAGCTGCGACAGGTTCAGCATTAACAAGAAGAGATCATGGGCCAGATGCTCTATATTCATCAGAAATCCTTGAATTTCAGGGGTACTTAATTTGTTGGACGAATAAGAAATTCAGGAGCATTTTGGCTAAGCCATACGTCCGGGTCCTGATAATAGGGATTTTCCGTAATCACGCCGCCGCTAATTGCGTAGGGATGCGTGCGCAATACATCCATAATCGTCGCGCCGGAAAATTTAGTGACGTTATACAGGCAGATACTAATCCACGGCTTGCCGGGAATAAAATAATTGAGGCGCGACTCATAGGCCATCAAATGCTCCACGCCGGGAATAGCTTCCAAAGCCCAGACCATCTCGGCTGCTGCGCGGATATTGCGCGGTCCCGCCCGCTGGCTCTCGTTGAAAAATGCATTGAGGCCATCATCCATCGCCCAGGGGGAGAATACACCGTCGGGGTAGTAAAGCTCACGCGCAGAACGTAACTGAAAACGCTGTCTATCGTAAACATATTCCGCGCAGTCAGGGTACAGTTGCCGGTAAACATTCACGAAGTCATCCGCACTGCGCTCCGTAGGACAATAGAATTGCAAGTCACGAGCAAGGTCCCCGGCGTGGAGATAGCCCATGACAATAGCATCTCGCTCGGCCTCTGTTTCATAGAGGCCACAGATATGGACCCCCCAATTGCAGGTGTAGTGCCCGAACCCTAATGCTAACACCGGTTGATCTGAAGTCTTTAAGTACATGTTTCTCTCCTTTCATAAGGTAGGGTCATCGCATTTAAAGTCATGAGTTCACTGAAAAAACTGGAGATCTCACCGCAGAGATACAGAGGTCGCAGAGATTTTAAACCAAAACTTAATAAAATTAATCTTTTGGAGCGCAACCATAGATTTTATTATACATTATTTGAAATTTTCTCCGCGTCCTCTGCGACTCTGCGGTAAATAGGGCTTTTTTCGGTAGCGTCAAGTCATAGACTCCGTAGATTCTGATCTACTGGGACTTCCAATTCACGAATCCGTTGCGCGGCCCTGATCATCGCCAGATACCCCTCTACGGGCACGTACTCTGGAATAGAATTCCCCGATCCCAGGGCATACCCCCTGGCTTGCTGCCTGAACCGCTGTCCCAGGGCAACTACCCGGTCAAAGATCGCCTCCGGCGATTGCTGGCACAGAATATCGACGTCAATTCCGCCTAGCAGACCAATCCGGTCGCCATATAGCGCAATCCACCGGTCAAAAGGCGCAATGATATCCTCGTTGGAATGTTTAGCGTTGATTCCCAGGGCGATCACGTCTTCCATAACACTAAAAATATTGCCACACGAATGCCACAGGAACGGCTTGCCCGCGCCGCGCACCCGCGCAATCACCCGCCGGTATTGAGGAATAATATGCGCGCGAATCGTGGCTGGCGATACCAGGGTACTGGTCTTAAATCCCAGGTCATCCCCAAAACGGCAAATTGCGTAAGCCCCAGTGTGCCGTTCTAAGAATACCCTCCAAATTTCCGTCATAAGATCGCCGATCTTGCGATACAAATCGGCGAACAGGTCCGGGTCATCGGCCATCATATAGGCTAAATATTCGTAGCCGACCAGGTCTTCGCTAATCTCCAATACGCCATTACCAACTCCGCCGACGGCCTTCATCCCCTCTGGAAGACATTCGGCCAAAGCCTCGAATTGCGGTGTCGCCAGTTGCCAGTAACGCGCGGGCAGTTCATCCCACGGATAGCGCTCAAAATCCGCGCGGGTCTGGATAGGACCCGGCCGCCCGCCCATAATGGCCCCGCCGTCGGGCAGGATAGATGTGATGCAGACCTCGAAGGAGACTGTGTCGTAAGTCATCTCCTTAAAGAAACGGCAATAGTGATGGAAAAAGGCCCGCAAATCCTTGTCATCACCCATTGCCAATTCTCCGAACTGCACACCCAGTAAGGTCTCCATAAAGGGCACATTGATCAGATGCTCGTACACCGGCAGCCGCGCCGGGCGGCGATTGTAAACAACGTCCAGCATGTAGTGATAATCAGGTTGAAAAGACACGGTTCCTCCTGCGTCAATAGGTGCGTTGCACTTTCCGAAGTGCAACGCACCTGTCCTTGTCCACTAACGGTGAATCCTGTTTCTTAACTATCATTATATACTAAATCCTAATCAAGAGAAAAACCAACAGGACCTTATTATTTTCGCTATATCACAAGAGGAGGAAGTAAAAATTACACCCAGGGGCGCGGGGAAATGAAGTATTTTTTAGCTACTCAGCCGGTGGGTTGCTATCTGTTGGGAGCGGCTAAAGCCGCAATTGAAGAGGGTGATTTTTCGTTGCCGCGCAGCGCGGCAACGAAAAATCACCCTCTTTACCGGCCTTTAGTATGAGATTCACATCTCTTGTCGCATGACCAGGGGCAGGTAGATTGTATATCCCTCGGTTACGGAGATGTAGCTCACTTTGGGTTCTGTGTCGGTACCTCCAAGACCACTGACGGTGAGGGTGACGGTGTAGGTTCCACCGGCCATGTAAGTAGTGGTGACAGAAGTACAGGCCGTATCGTCGGGGAGATGGGCGGTAGTAGCTGTGCCGTTGCCAAAATTCCAGGCACAGGTGTCGAAATCCCCGGTTGAAAGGTTGGTAAATGTAACCGTCAGCGGCGCGTTACCGCTCAGTGGCGCCGCGCTGAAGTCAGCCACAACCGGCGTGTATACCTCTATGTACGCAGTTTTGGTCAAAATATTCACGTCTTGCGACCCATTTGCCATAAGGCTCACCGTGTAGATGCCGGCAGCGTAAGTATGCGTTGGATGTTGTAGGGTGTGGGTCACGCCATCCCCAAAAGTCCACAGCCACTCTGTGAAATCACCTACGGAGAGGTTGGTAAACTGCACGTTTAACGGCGCAGTACCTGTGACCGGGTTGGCGGAGAAGTTGACGGCAGTCACCGTAATGTAGTTCGCGCGCGTCAACGTATCCGTTCCTCCTAACCCGGAAACGGTCAGTGTAACGGTGTAGAATCCTGTGTTGAAATAGGGGTAATGCTGAAGGGTACATCCATCAGCGGTACCTCCATCTCCAAAATCCCACGTACATGTACTGTAATCACCGGAAGAGGTATGTTCGAATGTTACCCACAGGGGGGCTTTACCACGGGTTACTTCCGCGCTAAAGCCGGCCTTTGCCGCTTCATAAGTAGTGATATAGGCTGTGCGCGTGATCTGGTCGCTACCCCCCAGTCCACTCACCGTTAAGGATACCGTGTATACCCCGGTCTGCGTGTACGTGTGACTCAGTCCCATCCCATTTCCCGCTGCTACGCAATTGCTCACCGTCTGGCCATCCCCGAAGTCCCACAGGCACGTGTCGTAATCTCCTGAAGAGAGGTTGGAGAACGTCACCGTTAGCGGCGCGACACCGGTGACCGGGGTTGCAGAGAAGAGGGCAGCGGCAGGCGCGTAGATGATAACGCTGTGTGTGGCGGATACAACTCCCCACGGGTTGGTTGCGGTGACGGTGATGTGTTTTGTGCCGGTAGGGAACGACGACCAGGCAAGGGCAATTTTATCGTATATTTTATCGTGGGCCCGGGTGACAGGCATCTGTCCCGTCGCTTCCCAAACGTAGGTAAAGGGGGGTGATGCTTGGATAGGAAGTACATTGGCAGTGAATGTGACCGGCACACTCATCATGCTTGTAGAAGCGCTTTGGATGGTGACTGCCTGCGGTCCCGCATTTCCCAGCACAGCATACACCCCCAGGGTATCGAGTGTCGCACTGACCGTATTTTGCAGCACATCGACCGTGGCCGGTACCTCCTGCCACGCAGCCACATTCTCATTCCAACGGTAGAGGCCCAGGGTGTTTTCCAGCACGGAACCTGGTGTATATGTCACCACCATGCCATAGGGCTGCGCCGTATCTACCGCAGCGCCGGTCGCGTGAATCACCGCTTCCAACGAGAAAGTTTGCCCCACACCTGCCAATCCGGTATCGAATGGATGCGGATCGGCCATCCAATGACGATAGGTAACGGCGGTTTCTTGACCCCAGTTCCCGGCCGGGAAGGTGAAGGTTGCATCACGCGATTTGGCAACCGATGTTCCTTCCATCAAATACGCTACATCTCGATCCCACAACAAGGAGAACGTATACAGGCCGCTATCCGTTGTCCCTATCCAGATAACGCCCTCTAGGAGCGAGACACTGTTGATCGTGCCGGGCACAGATACCCGCCCATAAAGCCGGGGCAACGCGGGATCGCTGAGATCAAAAAGCGTTAACACACCTTGATCCCACAAATAGAGCATTCCATCTTCGACCAGGATACCTGGGGAGACGTAGGCGCCCGTCATCGAATAGACCGGCGTTGGGGTAACCGGATCCGAGACATCCAACACATATAGGCCCCCGTCATCGGGAGACATTAGGCTGCCATCTACCACATAGGCGTAATTACCCTCTACCGCCACCGCCTGGATCGAGGCAGGGGTATCGTAAAATGCCATCAGTTGGGGATGAGAAGGATCGGATACATCCAGGATGGTAAGTCCTCCTGCCCCCCCCGACAGGGGAGGATCGACCACGTACACATATTCACGCGCTGTGCCCGGACGGTAAGCGACTGCAAGGGTTTGCGCACTCTTGAAGGGCCAGAACGCGCCCACTTCGGCCGGCGCGGTAGGATCGGCCACGTCTACCACCCGCACTTTGTCCCCGGCAGCCACGTAGGCAATCGTCTGGAGTCCTGTCTCCGTTAACGCGATGTCATACGCCTTGCCTGACAAAGTCCCCACCAACTCCGGCATACTTCCCAGAAACGGCGCGTCGATATTAAGAACGTTCAGTCCCAGTGTCCCCCTGGCAACATACAGATAGGAATTTTCTGCGTAATGCGCCGCCATGGCCAGGGCTTCAGTCCGTGAAGTCGCGGTATAGATCCCCACAGAGACGAGATCGGCCGTATCGGCAGCATCAAAAATCCGTATCCCACGCTCATAATCCGCAACGTAGGCCACCTTCTCCCCCGACGCAGTACGCAGATACGCCACGTCTCGCACATCCACCAACCGGGTATACGCGCTCACCTCTACAGGATTGCTGTCGCTGACCACATTCACGGCGCGCAAGCCTCCGCCTCCGGCTGCAAGATAAGCTATATCGCCCTTTACAACCAGGTTCTCGGTCAGTCCTGGTATCTCCACAGTTCCAACCGTCACCGGATTGAGGGGATCGGAAATATCCAGCACGCGCAGTCCCTGCGCCGAAGCCGCGAGATACGCCCGGTCACCCGCTACTGCGACGTGGTATGCTGACCCGACGGCCGTTGTATGGGTAATGACTTGGGGATGTTGGGGATCGTGAATGTCGATCACCCGCAATCCCCCAGGCTCGTAGACGACATAAGCGTACGTTCCCTGTACCGCGACATCCATGGCATAATCCGGGAATGTGGTCAGTGATGTAAGTACAGCCGTAGCGGCAGGGTCAACAATATCCAACACGGTCAGGCCCTGGAGTCCATTAGCCAGGTAAGCATAGGTTCCCGAAATGGCAATGCCCTCGGCAATACCACTGGTCGCCACCGATTTCAGCAATGTGGGCGTTACCGGGTCGCTCACATCAAAAGTATCTACCGCGTATTCCCCGCTGATGACATAGGCCACCGTCCCGGAGACGACTACATCCTTGCCCCCTCCTGTGTTGGAAAAACCCACGACATGGGGGTCACTTATCACACTGGTGTCCAAAATATGCAGTCCATTGCCGGCCACAAATGCGTGTTGTCCTACCACATCCAACGCCGCAGGGAGAGCGGCCAAAATCTCACTCGCGCCCACGAAAGTTGGCGAGGTGGGGTCCGTCACATCCAGCACCGCCAGCCTCGGCCCGAGGCCGAAATAGACGTAATCACCCTCTACGTCAAGCGCGTTCACACTGCCGCCTAATTGCGCGGCAGGTTCCAACACCGCGCCATTGTAAATCACATAGCTGGCATTGTCCCCCACACCGGAAGTCCCGTACGTAATGGTCATATAGCCGTTGTAGCCCCAGCCCTTGCCCCACGAGTTGCGCAGAATCCAGGCCCCGGCGGCATCATCCCATCCCACCAGCAGCACGGCGTGATTCGATGCGTAACCACACAGGGCCGACTCATCTATGTTGAAGATTCCTCCCGTTGACGTATACGCCTGGAACCCGCCCCCCGCGCAAATCGAGGTCATCACCGGGCCATACCGGTAAATTGCAGCTTTGATTTCCGCCACAACGTCAGGAACCGCAGCCCATCCATCCAATGTATAAGGATGATGGAGCGGGTAGGGGCCGGGGCATGGCGCGTTATCCTCAGTATAGGGACATTCTGCCGCCAACACCGCGCCCGGCTCGCGCTCGCCAAGAGGAGTTTTAAAAATGTGATAGTCGTGCAACTTTCCCAGGTCGGCCGCCGCCGGTCCTCCCGCGTATCCCCATCCATCCTCATTGTGGGCAATGAGATATTGCTCCGAGAGGGTGATAGTCTCTCCTAATCCTAACTTAAGGGCAGTTTCCATCGCCCCCACCGCCGCGAACGCCCAACCGGTGCCGTAACTCCCCCCTTGATCCTTGACCGGGGGCAGCGCGTCCTGCGTCCGCCAGTCAAATGCGACGGGCAGAGTATCATCCGGCGCGCGCTGTCCCACGGGCTGTTTCGTGACGGGAGCTGCCGCCTGGGAATAGGGTTCCACAGTCACCGGGGACGCCAGTTGCCCCTGGATATTCAGCGTCACTGCAAACGTCCGCGCCGGAGCTTGCTCCTGCTGCCAGGGACGTCGGTATTCCAGGGATATCTTTACACGCCCTTCGCCTTTTACCCGCAGCCGGATCGTCTCTGTGCCGGGCGCGCCAATCCGATCCGACTCCGGCTGGAAATGGCGATCCACCGGCGTGAGTCGGGTCTCATCTGGCGCGACAAAACTCCATGAAAAACCGGTGGAGGGATTGGCGGGGAGAGTCAGCGCCACTATCTGCCCCACCTGCGCGTTCACTTCACGCCCTGCATCCATCGCCGTAAGCTCAAGTACACCCTCCCCTGGAGAGGGGTGGGCTATAGACGAGAAATCCTGCGCCGACACACTCCGCAACATCACATTTCCCATCGCCAGCAAAGAAAACGCCAACACTACTGCTAACACTATGCCAATTCTTCTTTCCATCGATTACACCTCCTTAAAAGTAGTTCTTCCCTGTCCTCTATAGTAATACACACTGAGTGAATAAGCAACAATTATAAATTTCCTAAAAAAACATTAAAATCCTGTCGCCGCGTTTTCCATAGTAACCTTCCCGGAAGCTACCAACATATCATGTAATCCAAACACGTAGTCATGCTGCAAATTTTCGGGTTGATTAGGCCGCTAATAGCTTCCGGGAAGGTGACTGTAGGAAGAACCTTCCCGGAAGCTACCAACATATCATGTAGTCCAAACACGTAGTCATGCTGCAAATTTTTGAGTTGACTAGGCCGCTAATAGCTTCCGGGAAGGTGACGGCGCGCTTGACAAACTCCTTTTACAGTGTATAATTTATACACTGTATAGTATATATCCGTAAAGTGTAAGATTGTGTAAGGAAACCGATGCCACGACCCAAACAGACGAAAGCAGAGCGCGAGGCGATGCGCGAGCGCATTTTGGATGCCGCCTATGAATTATTGCTGGAACAAGGGCCTGACGCTCTCAGCACGCGCATCATCGCGGAACGGGTGGGGGTATCCCACATGGCCCTGTACACCTACTTCGAAAATTACGACGCGTTGACCGAGGCCCTGCGCGCGCGGTTGCGCGAGGGACGAGAGGCACAGCGTGCCGAGACATTGCGGCAGGCCGAGATAGGCGACGTTGCCGCCGTAATGCGCGAGTCGCTGGTACGTTATGTGACGATGGCAAAGGAACATCCCAAGATGTATATGTTCATGTGGGTCCAGCCGATCTCCCGCGACCCGGCGTGTCGTGAGCCCCACCGGCCTTACCAGGGCAACGTGCGCTACCTGGCGCAGTTGGTACAGCTTGGCATCGAGCGCGGTGTGTTCGCCCTCCGTGATCCCACGCTGGCCGCGGCCACGGTTTTCGCCATCATCCACGCGCCCCTTCTGTTCTATCACAACGGGCGGCTAACCGACGAGGGGTTTCGTGACCAGATGTCCGCCGAAGTATTGGAGGCAGCGATGTGGTATTTGACGCGTGAAACGTGAGGCGCAGCTGCACACTCGCAACTCGCAATTCATAACTCATAACTCATAACTCATAACTCTTAAGGAGTTTTCTATGAAATCACTATTCCGGATGTTCAAATTTATAAAGCCATATCGCCGCGATGCGATCCTGGCGCTGGCGCTGTTGTTGTGTGTGGTTTTTGCCGACTTGGCGGTGCCCAGGCTGACACAGCGTGTGATTGACCAGGGTTTGCAGCAGCAAGATATGCACATCATCCTGACGACGTCGCTGCTGATGTTGGTGATGGCGGTGTTGGAGGCGCTGTTTTCTGTGGGTAACGTGATCCTTTCGGTGCGGGTGGGATTAAAAACGGGCGCCGATATTCGCAGTGCATTTGTCCGTAAAGTGCAGACTTTCTCTTTTGGCAACCTGGACCGTTTGCAGACCGGACAACTCCTCGTCCGCGCGACCAGCGACATCAACCAGGTGCAGATGATTATGATGATGGGCCTGCGTATCCTGACGCGCGCGCCGTTGTGGGCGGCCGGCGCGTTGGTCATGTTAATCCTCACCTCCCCCAAGCTGGCCTGGCTGTGGCTGGCGATGTTGCCGTTAATTTTTAGCATCGTCGCGCTCTTTACCATCAAAGCGCGCCCGCTATTTTTGGTCGTCCAGCAAAAGCTCGATAAGCTCAACACGGTCATGCAGGAAAACCTGGCGGGGGTGCGCGTGGTCAAAGCCTTCGTGCGCGCCGAACACGAGAAAAAGCGCTTTTCACAGGCCAACGAGGATTTGATGGCGCAGACAATCCGGGTGTTGAACTTGGTAGTATTCCTGATGCCCCTGATGATGTCCATTGCCAACCTGGGTTCGGTAGGCGTGATCTGGTTTGGCGGCAACTTAGCCATTGCCGGCGAGATGTCGGTGGGACAAATTATGGCGGCAATCAACTATATGATCTTCTCGTTGTTCCCGTTGACGATGCTGATTGGCATGATCGCGCCGCTCTCCGCTGCCGACGCTTCTGCCGGGCGTATCCTGGAAGTACTGGACAACGAACCGGAAGTTCAGCCCGGCCCCGAAACACACTTGCCGGAGACAGCGGCCGGGCGCGTGGTCTTTGAAAATGTCTGTTTTAGCTATAATCACGGCTGCGCCGACGCCGTGTTGACCGACGTGAACCTGGTTGCGGAGCCGGGGGAGACCGTCGCTATCCTCGGCGCGACCGGGTCCGGTAAATCCAGCCTCATTCACCTGATCCCGCGCTTTTACGATACAGACGCGGGCCGCGTGATGATCGATGGTGTAGACGTGCGCGATTGGCCGGTGCACGATCTGCGTTCTCAAGTCGGTATTGCGCTGCAGGAAGCCGTGCTTTTCAGCGGTACGGTGCGCGACAATATCCGCTATGGCCGTCCAGAGGCTGCCGAAGATGAGGTCATAGCTGCGGCCAAAGCCGCGCAAGCCCACGATTTTATTATGGCTATGCCCGAAGGATACGATACGGCCATCGGACAGCGCGGTGTTAATCTTTCCGGCGGGCAAAAGCAGCGGTTGGCAATTGCGCGCGCGCTGTGTGTCCACCCGCGCGTCCTTATTCTGGACGACAGCACCAGCGCGGTAGACGTGGAGACGGAAAGCAAGCTCCAGGATGCGCTGGATGCCTTGCTACGCACGCAATTAGCCCACCGGACCACCGTCTTCGTCGTCGCGCAGCGCATCAGCACCGTGCTCACTGCCGATAAGATCGTCGTGCTTGATCGGGGCCGCGTCTCCAACATCGGCACGCACACTGAACTGTTGGTGCGTAGCCCGATCTACCGGGAGATTTATGAGTCGCAGTTGGGGGATGGGAGATAAGTATATGGAACAACAACGACGGACTCCCCCTTCGGGGGGATCGGGAAATCAAGGTGGTGACCGGCGACCGGGGCCAGCGGCGCCGGTGCCCGGTCCGGGCGGGCGGCGTCATGGCACGCGGATCGAGAAGGCGCACGATGTGCGCAGCACGCTGCGGCGGCTGCTTGGTTATTTGAGCCCCTACCGCGGGACACTGATCGTGGTGTTTGTGCTGGTGACGTTGAACACGTTGCTCGATTTGGCCGGCCCCTATCTCAACGGCGTGGCGATTGATCGCTTCATCAGCCAGCGCAATATCGCGGGCCTGCGCGGGGTCGCGCTGCTGCTGTTGACAACGTACCTCGCAGTATGGGCGATCCGCGTGGTGCTGGCGCGGGTGATGGTGGGGATGGTACAGAAGGTCATGCGTACCCTGCGCGAGGAATTGTTCGCCCATTTACAGACGCTTTCGTTGAGCTTCTTTGACCGGCATCCACACGGCGATTTGATGAGCCGCCTGACCAATGACCTGGACGCGCTCAGCCGCCTGCTCGCGCAGAATGTCACGGATTTGTTCGGCGGCATGCTCTCGCTGGTCGGCATTGTGATTATGATGTTCGCCATCAACTTCTGGCTGGCGCTGGGGTCAATGTTCATCTTCCCGCTGATGTTGTGGTTTACCGGCTTCGTGGGTAAGCGCACGCGGCAGGGTTTCCGCGAATTCCAGATGCGCATCGGGGAGTTGAACGGGGAACTGGAGGAAATTTTCAGCGGGCAGCGCGTGATTGTGGCCTATGGCCAGGAAGGGACGACACTGGCAAAGTTCGACCGGGTCAACGAAGAAACCCGCGACGTGGGCATCCGCGCGCAGACCTACGCGACGTTGATCCCGCCGCTGATGGGCATCTTCAGCAACGCCAACATCGCCATTCTCGCGGGGTTAGGCGGCTGGATGATCCTCCAGGGGTGGGCCACCGCCGGCACCATTATGACCTTCTATACTTACTCGCGCCGCTTTGCCGGGCCGCTGCGCCAGTTGGGTGACCTGTATAACCAGATTCAGTCCGCGCTGGCCGGGGCGGAGCGCGTGTTTGAGCTGCTGGATCAAGTACCCGAGATCCAGGACGCGCCTGACGCGGTCGTGTTGGATAAAGTGCAGGGCGACGTGGTTTTTGATCATGTGGACTTTAGTTACGTGCCCGATGTGCCCGTCATCAAGGACATGAGCTTCCACGCGGAACCGGGGAGGACGATTGCCCTGGTCGGCCCGACGGGCGCGGGCAAGACCACGATGATCAATTTGCTTTCACGCTTCTACGATATCGAGAAGGGCGATATTTGCATTGATGGCGTGGACTTACGCGCTTATGAGAAGGCCAGCCTGCGCCGCAAGTTGGGCGTGGTCTTGCAGGATACCTTTCTCTTCTCCGAACCGGTGATGGAAAACATCCGCTACGGGCGGCTGGACGCGACGGATGAAGACGTGATCGCGGCGGCAAAGCTGGCGAATGCCGACCAATTTATCCGCCGCCTGCCACGGGGCTACGCCACAGAACTATCGGAGCGCGGCAGCAACCTGAGCCAGGGGCAGCGGCAATTACTCGCCATCGCCCGCGCCATCCTGGCCGATCCGGGTATCCTGATCCTGGACGAGGCCACGAGCAGTGTAGATACCCGCACGGAGCAGCACATCCAGGAAGCCCTGCTGCGCCTGATGGCGGGCCGCACCAGCTTCGTCATTGCCCACCGCCTCAGTACCATCCAGGGCGCAGATCACATCCTGGTCATCAACGAAGGCGAGATCATCGAGCGCGGCACGCACAAGGAATTGCTGGCGCAGCGTGGCTTCTATCATAACTTGTATATGAGCCAGTTCCGGGGACAGGCGGCAGCGTGATAGGATGACAAGGTGATGGGGTGACGAGCCACTGTGGCCGGTCTCCGGCTGTGCCACTCTGAGGTCACTGAGTTAGTAGTTGTGTAAAACGTGAAACGTAAAGAGCCGCTTACGTTTCACGTTTTATGTTTTACAAGATGTATTCTCCAACTGAGATGAAGCACACCCTTATGTTTCGCGCGCTTGCCCCATGCCCATTGTCGTCAACACGCCGACGCCGCTGTAGCAGGCAAAGGCAGTCAACAGCCCCAGGACCGAAAGCCAGTAGCGGTCGCGGTTGCGCGCGCTGTAGGTCACTTTGCCGATGTAGCCCACGCGCAAACCGCGCTGCTCCCCGCGCCCGCGATCCCAACCGGGCGCGCTGCGCAGGCTGAAGCGGCTGAGATCCACCATCTCCTCGGCATAGCGCTTCACCCCGTCCGCCGGCAGCGCGACCGGCGCGAAGGCGTTCCAGCGGTTGGCCAGGCTCCCGAAGACCAGCCCCGGCAGCGGGAGGGGTACCGTCCGTCCCTGGGCGCGGAAGGCCGTGGGCGACGTGAACGCCAGACTCCAACGGTTGGCAGGTGCAGCGTCAGAGGGCAACAGATGGCGCGCCGCCAGGTCCTCGTAATCGTCCGCACCGGCCCAGGAAGCTGAAGTTGGGGAATCTAAAAGTGATAGATTTAGGGGATCGGGCGCGAGCGATTCTACACAGAAATCCACGCCCTCAAACGCGAGCGTATCGCCCACAGCAAAGGCGCGGGACAACGCGGCAGACACTTCTGCCGTGAGCGCAGTATAGCGCAGCGTGTAGCCCTGGCCGGGCAACACCGCCCGCTCCCCATATCGCCCGCCGATCAACTCCGAACACGTGAGCGGCTTGGGGCCATCCCCCGCATGAATAACCTCGGCCAGCGCGGAATCGCGCGCCGCAATGCGGGCCAGCACAATCGCGTGCGCCGCCCGTCCCAGGCGCGGTGGCAGCGCGGCCTCCCGCGCCGGGCGTAACGTTAAAACCAAACTGAGTAGATCCATGAATCCTCCATATAAAAATAGCGAATTGCGAATTGCGAATAGCGAATAGCGAATAGCGGATGATACGGGATACCGGATTACGGATACCGGCATCCCGTGGCCGGTTATCGCTCCCTGTAGCCGCGCTATCCTAGCGCGCTCTGTAGCCGCGCTTTCCATAGCGCGCTGTTTGTGGCTAAGTCGTAACCAAGTCGAAACCGGCCTGACAGTTGCCGGCCTCAGTGCCCGGCGATCAATCGCCGGGCTACAGACACACGCCCCGTAAACGGGGCTTCGTAAGCCCGCCTGAGCGGGGGGGGGCGGTAGCACGGGCTAAGTAATGAGGGTTAAGAAAATAAACCGGTAATGGCGCACTGCGGTCAGCGCCTGGCGGTCAACCGCCAGGCTACAGGGCCACGCCCCGTAAACGGGACTTAGACCGCAATTTGGGTCGTAGGAGTCCCCTTCAGGGGGCGTGGTTGCTGTAGCCGGGGCGTTGACGCCCCGGCGGAGCGCGTTACCGAAATCATCTCTTAAAATTCATCATAGCGCGCCCTCCGGCTGTAGCCGCGCTTTCCATAGCGCGTCTGCCCTGACTATCTCGACATCATCGGCGATCCCGCCCGGTTTGAG
>JAFGFI010000449.1 GCA_016931185.1 Anaerolineae bacterium | reverse complement strand
AGGTTGGGTTACCTATAGTTTCTACCCAGGGGCGGTTTTGCGCAAGTCGCGCACCGCCCCTCTTATATTTTTATCTAAACTCGAATTCTTGCTTTTCGCGATAAATGCCGCTGTAGCACGATTTTTACGGGATAAAGCTATTACTGGGAGAATAGGAGCCTCCCTAAAAAGGTATTAGCTTTTTGTGTTTGATCTATCCGCTAAAACTTGTCTGAGTTCTTTTCCTCGATCAATAAATTGTGTGGGTGTTTGTTCTATTGGATTTCCAGGTGATTGGATATTTTTAATTAGGAGAGGGAGCATTTGATGGTGACTTTGTAGTATAGTTATGATCCACCAAACCATGGCGAAAGCGTAGGGGTCTTTCCCCATTTTCTTCTCATCAAGGTTGCCAATAAAAAAATTAAACCACCTATCAATAGCTTGTTCTGGTATCTTGTCTAATTCATTCACGAGGAGATCTTTTAATTCTGGAGCTTCAAAGACTATCCAGAAATCTCTTAGTCGTCTGAATAGTTGTTCTCCAATAGTATCAACACGATTATTCCATCTGCGAGGTAAGTTGTAGACTTCGGCTAATACCTCTATAGGTTCTTGAAGCTGATTGGCTAATTGGCTGTCTTGAGAACCAAAGGATACAATTTTAGCTCCTTCAAACGGGTGTGATTGGAGGTTGATGCGAAGGTAAAGCTGTTTCGATAATCTAGACTCGGCTCGATAGGGCAAAAGTATAGTTTGCAATTCGCGGCGTGGGCCCTTTGCTGATTTTAGAGGTTCGGTACTACCTTTCTCTACAGCATTGCAGAAATGAAAAACAGGTATCAAATTATAAGGGTGAACCGCAAGATGTGGATATACAGCTTTGGGAAGATAATGATCAATCTCACTGCGGACAACATTCGTCTCAGATTTGGTTATAAAACCCGATTCGTCACAAATAGCACAAACCACTAAATGAGGATTGGATGCGCAAAATAGATTGAGGAATTCCTGCCTACCAAACGGTTTTCCATAGTATTGGCACTTAACATTGGGACAATACAGCGTTTCCCAGTCCATCGTTGCTCCTTGGAAATGGCTAACCCTACTTCCCAAGGAATTTTAGCACGCTTTGTACAGTATAAGTCAATCAAGTCCATTATGGGACACTACCAAGGAAAGATAGCGGGCTTTTTTTATACCCGTTTAGTTTTGTGAGCGATTACCGTTTTCTGTCACCTGTTCCAGACAGAAACGCGGGTTCGGGGGTGTTTTATCGTTGGCGGGCGTAGCCCGCCAACGATAAAACACCTCTTTCCTGCGGCTTTAGCCGCTTTGTTGCCGTCAATGGCGCCGTTTGGTCATGTAATTTGTCGTTTAACACACAGGAATTTCTGTCTTACATATTCATCCAATGAGGGAGGAGGGAGCATCACCTATCCCTTTTATGGAATCCCCCATTTGGGGGATGACGATTCACCCAGGAAAGACATATACTGTAGGTAGATTGAAGACAGGAGGTGTGCAATGCAATTGAGATCACCAAAATCGCAATATGTGCTGCCCTTGGCCGACAGTGCCGCAACGTTGGAAATTGTCGGCGGGAAGGGAGCCTCATTGGCACGGCTAGCGAATGCCGGGTTGCCGGTGCCGGGCGGCTTCCATGTCACCACTGATGCTTACAAGCAGTTCGTGGTAGAAAATGACTTGCAGCCACGTATTCTGGCCGCGCTCCAGAATGTGGATGTGACGCAGCCTGCAACGTTGGAAACCGCCTCGGCCCATATCCGCGCCCTCTTTACCCCATCTCCCATTCCCCCCGCCATCGCTGATGAAATCCGCACTGCTTACCTCGCCCTCCCTCACTCCTCACCCTTCACGCCTCACTCGCCACTCGCCGTTGCCGTGCGTTCCTCTGCCACTGCCGAAGACCTCCCCGAAGCCTCCTTCGCCGGACAGCAGGACACGTACCTCAACATCCAGGGTGCGGACGCGGTGCTAGATGCCGTCCGCCGCTGCTGGGCCAGCCTGTGGACGGCGCGCGCTATCGGTTACCGGGCGCGGCAGGGCATTGACCCCGACGCCGTCAGCCTGGCGGTTGTTGTACAGACACTCATTTTTGCGGACGCGGCGGGCGCACCGGCGGAAGCCGCCGGCATTATGTTCACCGCGAACCCGATCAACGGGCGGCGCGACCAGGTCATCATCAACGCGGCGTGGGGTTTGGGTGAGGCGGTCGTCGGTGGGATGGTGACGCCGGATTCGTATACCGTGGACAAAGCCGGTGACCAGGTCGTCGCACGCGAGATCGCCGACAAGCAGGTGATGACCGTCCGCACGGCGGACGGTACGGAAGAGCAGGCGGTGTCCGAGTCGCTGCGCCGGGCATCCTCGTTGACGGATGTGCAGGTTGTCAGACTAGCGCAACTCGGCACGCAGATCGAGGCGTTGTACGGAATGCCGATGGACGTTGAATGGTGTCTGGCGGATGGGCAATTCTACATCGTGCAGGCGCGGCCGATCACGGCGCTTCTCCCAGAAGCACCTGTATCCGAGCCGGAGATTAAGCCGCCCACCGGGTGGCCGACACCTCATCCAAAGGGGCAGTACGTGCGCACCAGTATTGCAGAACTGATGCCCGAACCCCTAACGCCGTTGTTTGGCACATTAGGCCGGGTGGCTATCAACGCCGGTACCCAGAAGTTGATGTCCAGGCTTGGGAAGATGAAGGCGGTGGGGATGGAAGAGATGGTCGTTACCATCAACGACTATGCCTACTACACCACGCGATTTACGCCTAAACAGTTGTTTATGCTGTTGACCCATATGCCCTTTACCATGCCGCGTATGATCCGGGATGCAGAGAGATATTGGCGCGAGGTGATTCACGTCCGTTACACCGAAACCATCGAGCGTTGGCAGGCCAAACCCCTGGAAGAATTGCCCGCAACGGATATCCTGGTTGGTGTGCGCCAACTTGCCGATGCGTCGTTTGATGTGTATGCTGCGTACCAATCGGCACTTTTCGCCAGGGCCAACCTGAGTGAAATGGCGTTTACCCGCGTGTATGACAAGCTGATCAGGCGCGACGGTGATCCCGGGGCACTGACCTACCTGTTGGGATTTGACAGCACCCCGATCCTGGCCGAAGAATCACTTTACGATATTGCTGCATGGTGCCACACGCGCCCGGCGCTGGCTGCGTATGTCACAGAGACGCCGGCGGCGCAGCT
>JAFGFI010000448.1 GCA_016931185.1 Anaerolineae bacterium | reverse complement strand
TCTGGAAGCGTTACGGCTGGCTTTAGTCGGTACGCCATTTCGACCGACTTGCCTGCCACCTCTGATCTCAGAGGTCTGAATAGTTACTAAATTTCCAACATGAATGTAGAGAAAGACAGTAAACGCAACACAACGCACAAAACACTTACCAAGGCGGCGTGCATCATCGGCCGCACGGTCAAGGAGTTGCTATCCCAACTCACCGAAGCTGAAATGACTCAGGTTGAGGATGATCCCTATGCTGTCATCGAAGTGCTGGTGAGCAATCTGCCCGCCGCAACCCTGCGTGCGTTGAAGGAAGAAATCGCCACTGAACGTCGCCAACCTATTCCGGCCGCAATACGGCGCACTGTCTTAATGCGCGATGGGCAGCAATGCGTTAAGTGCAAAACCAAACGAAGTTTGCATTTGCACCATTACAAGCCGGTCGCGGAGGGCGGCGAGAACGCCGTTGGCAATTTAGTCACCCTATGCGCCAATTGTCATATGGCGGTTCATCAGGGACTGATCAAAGTCAGGAAGCCCAAAGCTGTCGCAATGAAGGCATCCAAAGAGTGAATAAATCTGCTTCAGCAACGCAAGACAGTGATCGTCAGATAGTGCATTTCAACGATTCCAAGAAAATGTGGGGGATAACGTAATGGAACAGGACACCTTGATCGGCATTGATTTTGGCACAGTCAATACCAGCGTGTGCGTCACGCGCTACAATGCGAGCCTGGCGCAACAATTCGAAACGCCGACGCCGGTATTGCTAGGCAAACAACGGGAACCTGTGTTGCGCTCGCTGTTAATGCTGGACGCAGCAGCAGGAATGGCGTTGGGGATCGGTCAGGAAATCTACCATACGGGAGACCTGGGGGAGCAGTTTGCCGACTTCATCCAGGCCGGGTTCAAAACGCGCCTGGGTGAGGACGCGACCGCGGACCTCTGCACACGGCACTTCTTGGCCTATCTGGCGGAAGCCGTTAAAGTCGATTTCAACACTGCCGCGTTGGAGCCGGAGCGCTATCTCACCACGATTGGCGCACCCGCGGAATGGTTTGAGGATAGGGCCGGCCGCGTCAGAGCGCTGCGTCACATCGCTTTATCGGCTGGATTTCCTAATGTGAACGTCATAGCCGAACCAGTGGCCTGCGTGTATCATCACGTTTTTAGGGGGGATATCAAGCTCACAGATGGCCCACAAAACTGGCTGGTTCTCGATGTAGGAGGCAGCGCCGCAAGGGTAGCGCGCGTAGAAACAGCCCCTAAGATGTCGCCGCGCTGTACCCCTCTCTTTAGTCGCGCCATAGGCGGGCAACACTATGACGAACTCCTGTTGAACGAATGGCTATTGCCGCGCTATTGGACGGAATCCCTACCGAGTCTATGGCAGCAGTGGCAATTGCTGGAATTTGTCCGCGAGTTCAAAGAAGCATTTTCTCATCGCGTTAGGAACGGGGAGACGATGCACCGGCAAAATAGCGATCTTGACGGTCTGCGCAATCCTGTGGTTCTGGATCGCGCGGAGTTTGAAGCACTGGTAAAACCGCTGCTGGATGAAATGCAGTCGCTCTGGCGCGAGATTCCCACCGACGCCGATGGATTGTTGGTGACAGGCGGCGGCGCGCATTGGTATTTTGTACGAGATGAGGCGCAGCAGTTCTTCCAGGACAGTGGTTATGTGCTGGCTGATTCGCCCGACTTAACTCTAGCACAAGGTTTGGCGCTGGTACGTGCGCCATTTAAACTGCCCGTGCCGCCGCCCCCGCAGCCTCAAGCTGATCCTATGCCGTTCCTGACAAGAACAGAAGAAATCGTGGTTGACGTTCCACCTGAGCCTGAGATAGACCCTTACGCTGAAGAATACGCCGGTTACCGCGCGCAGGCGCGCAAGATCGCAAAAAAGCGGGCTGCGTGGGGTGGCTTGCTCGCTCTGGCTGTTTCGCCGATTCCCGGCGTATCCCAACCGTTTTTGACGTACATAGAGATCAAGCTGATTATAGACATTGCCAAAATTTATGGCTTTAAATTAAAGTTTGAGGACATTGTGGGTACGCTACTGGCCTTGTTTGTGCTTGGCTCTTTAGTCAAACTGGCAGTGATGGAACTGGCGACCGCGGTCCCATTTGCCGGGTGGGCTTTTAAGGGCGGCGTTGCGGCAGCGGCGATTTATGGGTGGGGCGAGCTGGCAAATCGCCATTTTGAAGCGCAACGCCGCAAAAACATGCAAGCACCCACCCAACTTGTAGAAGGTGCAAAATGACGATTATGCCGTTTCGCCAGTCGCAACAGGAAATAGACATTTTGACGCAGGCCAGTGAATTGCCGCAGCGGTTACTGGTGGCTTTGGAACGTTATGCTTATGAGCAATTGGATATGAAGAAGCTGGCGATTGCACGTTATATGCAAGGCGATGTCTACCGCAACTCACTCTTTATCCAGATTGAGGAAGTTGTTCATGGACCGGATGTCGCGCAGAGTTTTCATCTGTGCAATATGCAAAACGCTATCAGCAGTCTGCGCGACGGCTCACATGCTTTAGTGTATGCCGTGTGCAGTCAACCAGAAAATCTCCGGTTGCTGATGGGGGTGCGGGCCTTTCCCCATAGCACACTGCCGCCAGCCGATTACATCAATGTGCTACGGCGCAACCTTCGCGCTAACTATCCGGGCATCGTGTTAAGCCCTGAAGTCCTGAGCCGAGAACAGTGTGACGATATATTGCTCAGGCCATTGACGCGCAAGCATCTTGCTGCTATTACCGGCATCCCCTCGTTGAAGAATGCAGGCGGAGCGTTTATGCAAAGCATAGATCGGTTAGTCGATGCATTACGGGGGGAATCCTATACCCTGTTGGTCATAGCCGAGCCAATCCCTGACGCGCGCATCCTGGGTATGATTGATGTTTTACGCAGTCTGAGCGCTGATATTCACGGTTTAGTGCGCCAATCGGTATCGGTTTCCAAGAGCACATCCCAAACGACCAGTAACACCAGGGGCAGCAGTGTGGGTTTCAGCCTGGGCGCTGCGTTGGCGCCCTTTTTTGGTCCCTCAATTACACAGACGTTGAGTAAAACCTTCGGCAGTACGACTGGTGCCGGCGCGGCTGTTACCCAGGAACGCATTGACAAGAACGCGCAGTTCTGCGAGCAGGTGTTGGAACAACTGTTAGGGCGGTTACAGACCGGACGTAACGGTGGCTTTTGGAATACCGGGGCATACATTGTCAGCAATGATCGCAACGCTTTTCTGCGTGCGCAAAGCATCGCACGGAGTTTATATGCAGGACAACACACCTATTTTGAGCCGTTGCGCCTCATCGACCTGACCGAAGCTCGCGACAAGATCAATGCACAGGAGACACTGCAAAACCTGTGGAATATTCGTCTGGGCGACAATCAGCTCTATCACCCTTTAGCGGACGAATACCGGCATCTCAGCACACCACTCACGACTGAAGAACTTTCCATTCTGGTCAGCCTGCCCCACCGTGAAGTACCAGGGTTAAAGGTCAGTCCCACCGTGGATTTCAACCTTAACCCCGATAATGCAGGTCAGGGTGACTTTGAACTCGGCTCTTTGTTGTATCGAGAAGAAGTGCTGAAAACCCGTGTGAAGATTTCTGCCAAGAGCCTTACCCGTCACACCTTCGTTACCGGTCTCACCGGTTCGGGCAAGACCAACACATGCCTGGCATTGCTGGCAAACGCTCATCGGGACCGTGGCCTCAATTTCATGGTCATTGATCCAGCCAAGACGGAATACCGCTTTTTGCTCAACGCAGAGGGGGTAGGTGATCGTCTGCTGGTTTTCACTTTGGGCGAAGAGACACTCACACCGTTTCGTTTGAATCCCTTTGAATTTGTGCGTGGCTTTCCATTACTCGCGCATATCGACTTAATCAAGGCTATTTTCAACGCTGCATTCCCTATGTATGCCTCAATGCCCTATCTTTTGGAAAAAGCTATGTTGGCGATTTACGAAGAACGGGGATGGGATATTGCCGCTTCCACTAATCGTTTTGTAGATGTGAGTGACCCCGCTGCGGACTACGCCCTATATCTGCCCCGGCTGAGCGATCTCTATGCCAAGATCGATGATGTGGTTGCCACCGAAGGTTACGATACCCGCCTGCGTCTGGATATAACCGCTGCGCTCAAAGCGCGACTGGGCAGCCTGCTGCGCGGCGGTAAGGGACTGATGTTGGATACACAGCGATCTATTCCGATGGGAGAACTGCTTAAGCGTCCGGTCGTGCTGGAGTTGCGCCGCATCGGTGATGAGGATGAAAAAGCCTTCCTTATGGCGCTCATATTCGCTCGGCTGTATGAAGAAGTGCAGCAGAACCCTCCCGGTAGTGCCCTCCGGCATGTTACTTTGATCGAAGAAGCCCACCGCCTGTTACGCAACATCCCCGCCTTCGCCTCCGCTGAAAGCGCCAATCCCCGGGGCAAAGCGATCGAAATGTTTACCGACATGATGGCCGAGATGCGTACCTATGGCGAGGGTTTCATCATTGTGGACCAAATGCCTGGTAAACTGGTGCCAGACGTCATCAAAGGCTCTAACCTGAAAATTGTGCACCGGCTGCTGGCGCAGGACGACCGGCAGGCAGTGGGCAATGCGATGGGATTGATGCCAGAGCAAGTTGATCATTTGCCCAGATTGACAGTGGGCAAAGCTGTGGTTCATAGCGAAGAATTAGGAGAGGCTTGCTTGGCCGTGATTGATCTAGTAGAGGATGTGCTGGCGGGTAAGCAATCTGGTGTTACCGTTGAAGAACGCGAGACTAACATGATAGAGCAGATGCGCGCCCGCGCCAACGACTTTTATGATAAATTTCCAGAACTGATGCAACAATATCTAGAGCCCAAAAATGAGACAATTGCGCGTCCCGCTTTGTCTCAAGCTCCCTCGCGAGAAACATATATGATACCACCTAATTCCGCCGACACGCTCACATTGTGGTTAGCGGCTCCTATGCAAACCTGCGCATTTTGCAAGACTCTGCATCAAACCAAACAGTGCAAATATAAAGCATTTGTTAACCAGCGATTGCTGGCCGATACAGCTTTCACCCAAGTCCGTCGGTCCGAAGTCATGGAATTGCTGGATGCACAGGACCCAAAGGTTTTGTGGGAATCAGTTAGTTTGTTAGCGCGGAATCTTAATCCACGTTCGCCCGACCGTCAGCTTACAGAGCAACAGGGTATTTTTTACTGCTTTTTAGCACATTTAACAGAAGATCTAATGCGCGAGGCTAAAGAGAACCCGGATTCCACGATTATAAAGACGCGCGTGCGGCGCGCGCGTGGGCTGTTGCAGCAATTATGGAGTCGATTTTAACCCATGGGAGGAAAAACTATGAGTGACATACCCGATTTTGATCCTGATATGGCGGATGTGCCCGAAGTATCTGATGTACCCGAGGTGCCAGACGTACCCGAAGTACCGGATGCACCCGAGGTGCCGGACGTACCCGAAGTACCGGATGTACCGGATACGCCAGAGATACCGGACTCTCCCGACGATTTTACCATTCATCCTCACCCCAATCCCGAAATCTTACCCAGCCCTGAAACTGAACCCCTCTGGCATCCTGGTGGAATAGAAGGAGGCGGCTAATGAGCCCTAGTGATTATGATATATCCGATGCACCTGAAATAGAGCCAATTCCTGATGTTCCCGATGTCCCAGTGGATGTCCAGGCCGATTTTGAACTGGAAACTCAATATCAAATCCAGGAAGCAGGCGCTGCACTACAAAACATTGATAACCTGGATGTTGATACTTGGGGAACCCTGGGCGCCCAAGAACGTCTGGATGTACTGCAAGACATAGAAAACAACATGGCTGACATCCAAGGTCGTCCAGAAGTCGGAGTAGAGATGACCGAAATGGATCCCTACACCTTTGGCGGATACAATGGTGAAAGCATTGAAGTCAATACATCTCACTTGGAAAGTAATGAGTTACCTATGAGCGAGTTTATAGACACCATTGTTCATGAAGGCCGCCATGCTTACCAGGACTACGCTATTCAACATCCTGGATTCGTCAGCGATACTGAAGTGGTGAATGAGTGGGCCGAGAATTCTGAAAACTATTTGACAGCAGACGAATATGGTTATGAAGCCTACGCATCGCAGCCTCTAGAAGTGGATGCGAGCGAGTATGCCGGGCAAGTGGTTTCTGCTTTTATGTTAAGTTAGGAGCATAAAAATGAACATAGATCAACAAACGCTTATATCAAGATTGACGCAAGAATTTGGCTACCCTCTTAAAAATGCCGCCTTAGTTGCCGAAAAATTGCGTCGATGCTCGCCGTTGGTAGCAGCAGCTTTTGAACAATGGTGGTACACTGGTGTGATACCAGAATTGAGTGTAGAAGAGTATTCGGTGACGCAGCTAATTAATGAGCGTAAGTTAAAGCCTATTGCCGCTTTTCTTACCCTTGACTGGCTAGTGCGAGAACCGGAGAAAGCTAAAGCTTCCTTACGTAAAGGGCACGACTTTGTCAAAATAAACCGGTAACAGTTTTGTCGCCGCGTGATTTTTCATGAGGTTACCTCACAACGAATCGCGAGGTTCAAAACATGAAAGGCATTCCGTCCAACCTATATCACGAATTATCCAATGTTTTGTTAAGCTGTGGGCCTTTTAGCAGCAATGATGAGCTGCGGGCGACTTTCACTGACTCTCGTATAACTCAATGGCGTCACGACTTACCGGAGGCTAACAGTGTTCGTGGGCGTGTTGATGCCACCATTGACTTTTTGGGAGAACGATCTAGCAGTACTGACATAAACGCACTTGTATTATTTCTTTGCGTCCTTGCAGACCGAGTTTCTCCGGGCAATGCGTGTCATTACAACCTGCGCGAATTGGCACAGCGACTTGAAGTGAACTTGAAAATGGCTTCACAAGAAGCCATAAATTCGGCCCATCCTGAAGTTGATGTGCAAGATTTACAACGCCTACGTGATATTTTGTCGGATGGCTTTAATTTGGGAGAGCTTCGAGATCTTACCTTCTACCGCCTGGGGATCGCGTATGAAGAGTTTCCTCAGGCAAAAGATGATTTTGTCCGTGAGTTAATAGACTATCATAAACGTCGAAGAATACTCAGCTGGCTAGTCAATGAAATCCTGTCAGTACGTATTGAGTATGGTGATGATCATCTGATAGCCACACTAACAAGATTGTGGAAGAAATGGGGAGAGCGTCCTTTGGCTCGTATTAAAGTAGCCCTCGTCATTGCTGACAGTTTATATACCAGCCAGATAAAAGACTTTATCAATAAATTAGCCGAGTATTTGAAGATACCCTATGGGGAAATAGATGTCATCAAATTGGCGTCTGGGAGTACGCATATATTGATCGCTCTACCAGAAGAGAAAGCCCATTCGTTAGTTCAGAGTGAGATTCTTCAGATAGACGACAGGTACAGAATTGACTCGGCCAAGTCTTTTGACGCTTTGGATATCGTTGATCAGAAAGCTTGGTATCGAGCGCCTGCTTATGAACCATATCAAAAAGAGTCCTCAGGTTTGTTACTACTAACCCCCTGGGAAGAACTGGTGAATCAGGTTGAGACTTCTGCGCCCGATGCAATATCCGGCGATATTCAACTTCGCGAGGATAAAAAAACTCCAATGATACCGAAAAGTAACATTCCCTTCATATGCAGACTGGGGGTGCATAAGTGGACCCCCAGGTACCGTGACAATAAGTCTTGTGTAGTTATCAAGACCTGCCTACGATGTGGTAAGGAAGAACAGGAAACCGCTGAACGTCACATCTGGGGTGAGCCTTTCCCAGATAGTAACAATCACTGCATAATTACGCGGGAGTGTAAACGCTGCAAAAAAACGAAGATTGAGCGTAGAGAAGATCACAACTGGCAACGACAAGCTACCCCACAAGCACAAACTGATTGTGAAGTAGTAGATGTTTGTACTAGATGTGGCAAACAGAAAGGCCCATTTTATGACCATCTATGGGGGTCACCGGAACCAGAATCGGAGAGAAGTTGTTATTGGATATTGAGGTGTCAGAGATGTCCTGCATGGACCCAATACCGTGAAGGTCCTCATCTATGGGAGAAGGATTGGGTCGTTGATAAGGCAACCGGGAATTGGAGGCGCACCTGCAGACGCTGCGGCAAAGAAGAATATAAAGTAAGGACAAGCAGCGCTTAAACTCACCCTTATTTGTGATTCTACAGGCAAATATGGACGCAGTTACAATTGAATGATCCGACAGCAATTGTACTATTCCAGGCATAAATGTGCTCGAATGCGCCTTAAGCGTGTTGTGCCGTTATCCTGTTATGCATCCATTATATGCTTTCGAACGCCAGTGCATTTATGCCACTGATATAATCTGGCATTATCGTAAACGTATCTCAGTCCCACTACCGAAAACCGCATCACCATTCACTAAAATTCCCCGCATAGCCTGCGACAGGCCAGCACACACCTCCCAAAACTCAACCACACCTCAAACCGGTTGAACACCCAACCAAGCGCCTTGACCGCGCCCGTATTCACATACTGAGAACCGCCCTCAGCAACCAAGCGCGTGCGCGGCAAAATTGCATTCAATGCGACTAATGCTAAACTATGGTCAGATACAGCACGATAATGCACAAAAACACTCTGGAACAACAATGACCAACATGCTCGATTCCGTCATACACCAACTCTCCAACGGGGAAAGCCAAACGACAGCGCAGCTCTTGACAAAACTGCCCGCTCTATCCGGTAACCCCCACGGCGATGAAATGCTGCGACTGTTGTTGCGTCTAAATCGTCAGGTTCATGAGACACAACCTGGCACGTGGGTGCTCGTTGAGGCAGAACGCAGCCCGGAGCAACGGATTGTTGCCAGCGCGCGACAGTGGCTCGCCGCGGTTCCGGGAGGTCGCGCGCCTATAAACGCACTGATTGATCGCGTGTTTGAAGAAACGGCTTATGACAGGGCACTGGTTCATTCGGTTATTCAACGGCATTTTGTCATCCGAGGTAAGATCGTCAACAATCAACTCAAGGAGCAAACACCGTGACGTCGGCAAACGATTCCGCGCTTGGCTATATGGAGAAGCAGCTCAGAGCACTTGGATATGATTATCTGCGCTTCGACTGTCCCCTAGTGGACATCCAGGAGATCGCTGCCCTGGCCGCCTTCGATGGAGACGATCCTGTGGTGGTCTGCTACCCCGTGGCGGATGGTCGCGTCGAAGACCCTGCCTTACAAATGGCGGCGCAAGCACAAGCCTATTTGATCGGCGCGCAGCCCGCGCAGTTTGTGTGGGTCAGCGACGGCAAGGTGGACTATTACTTCGACATCACCTCCGAAACCACTGTGGCGAGTTTACCCTCCAGGGAAACGTGGCGGCAAGAAGTGCGAGAGGAGCTTTCAACAAGCCGGCGACTGCGTCTGCAAGCAGAGGCGCGCGAGTTCAAACGCGGCGACTACCAAACGTTACAGAGTAAATTCAACGAATTGCACGAGGAGATTTACAAGAAGCGGGCTGGGGTCAGCACGACCAATGAAGCCATCGATGAGGTCGGCAAGATTATCTTCCTCAAAATTCACAGTGAACGCCACCCCGACTATAACCTTGACGGCAAAAGATTGGCCGATGTTCTCAAGGGGGCTTATGTGAGGAAGAATGGCATCAGGGCGGTGGAGTGGCTTGCCGGCGCCTTCAAGGACATTGCGCGGCTGACAGAGTACCAGATGCCGGACATGGCGAACGGTGGGCGGACAGGCATCTTTCCACCCGATGAACCTTTCCGGCTCAACAATGCTGAGGTCATCGCCTTTGCCGTGGAGATTTTTGAAGATTTCCAGCTCACCGTGGATCAGGACACCGATCCAGGGCGCGTCTCTGAAGATTTACTGGGATGGGCATTCAACACTTTCCTGCGCGGAAAATACGATTCATCTGGGGGACTGGCGACTTATCTGACCCGCAAAGAAGTGGTGGATTGCATGATCCGCATGGCCTTTCACGACATACTCGACAGCGCCCTGTGGGAAGGCTTTCCGGATCGGCCCACCTTCTTGATGGGCGATATTTGTTGTGGGACAGGCTCTTTTCTGGTCGGCGCATTGGCTGAAATGAAACGCCGCATTCTGCAATCCACAGGCTACGACAGCGCACAACAATTGGCCTGGCTACAAAAGATCAAAGAACACAGTATTTTCGGGGCGGATGCCTCGCCGGGGTCCATCACCAAGGCCCATCTGAACCTGCTAACGTTTGGCAGTAGCGCACATCGGCTGCTGCGGGTGGAGGATTCGATTACGGATTCCATCATTGATCGATTTGCCGAGAAATTCGATTTACTAGAAACCAACCCACCTTTCGGCAAAAACAAATACGATGATCCTATCGGACTGGAAAAGATGCGCTCAGGCGAGTTGCAGTTGGGATGGAATTGGACACCGGGCCATCCAGAAAAGAAAAAAGCCCTGACGAAAGCTGACCCGGCCGCGCTATTCATTGACCGGAATCTGCAACTCCTGAAACCGGGGGGGCGGCTGCTGATCGTTGTGCCCGACGGCTTGCTTTCCAACGCCGGCGACCGCAACATTCGCGAGTATCTGATGGGGGTCAAGGACCCTGAAACCGGGCAGTTCTATGGCGGCAAAGCCATCGTCAAGGCTGTGGTGAGTTTACCGACGCAGACTTTCGCCATCAGCGGTACCGGCGCAAAAACCAGCTTCATTTACCTACAAAAGAAACGACATGAAGCGGAGGAGCAAGGTCCGATCTTCATGGCGGTGGCCGAGCATGTGGGGTATATCAAGAAAGGGAATACTGAGGTGCGTGATCCCGATGGGAACGATCTGTTGGCCATCGCGGACGCTTATGTGAAGGGTAGGTAAGATTGGAACAACCAGATGTAGCAGCCCTACCCTCGCTTCTGGAACGCTTTGCCAGCTTTGGCGAGGTTTATCTGAATGAGATCGAGTCAACAGCGCGTGCCAGCGGACAGGCCCACTGGCTGCCACTGCTGATGCAGGCGGGCTGGATTGAGCCGCTGGATAACAAATCTTACGGGATAACAGGACAATTCCTGGCGCTGTCGTCGGATTTGACGATACCCGAACGTCAACGCCATATCTGCTTTGCGATTCCAGCTTATCGCCGTTATGTACTCGCCATTTTAGCCGAGGGGTTGATTTTGGGCAGCAAAGTCGAAGGTCTACAGGACACACTGGAAATGTGGGTTATGCAACTTGCGCCTGTAGCCGGAGAAATCAACATTTTGCTGGATGAGATTGAAACCGGGCAAGGACGCGCGATCACGTGGGACGAGGCTGCCATCAAAACACGCTTCCGGGACATGTGCGCCGCTGCAGGTGCGTTTGATACATGGGATCGCGTTTTGTTGGGCGTCAGTGGGACGCCAGACCGGCTATTTAAGGCTGTATTGGATCGCGCAGCGGCCTTCGTCACACCGGGCGAGTCACAGACACCTTCGCTGCCGTTAGCGCTGCTCCCAGATTTTGCCATTCCCGTGGATAATTCCGGGCGTCCCGTTCTGCCGCAGCCGGCCGCAGAATTTACAAAGCGTGAGCACATCTTTAGCAGCGTGCCATTTTTCACCGCGGACAGTCAGCCCTGCTATACTCACCAGCCGAGTGCAGACATGGTTTGGCAAGATGCGCTGGCTGAACATCCGTATTATCGCGCGGTGCTGCGTGTGGCGATTGCCGTGCGCATGAGCGGTTACGACCAAATCACGTTTGCCTTGTCAATCCCTGAGGCATTGAATGCCGTGCAACTATTAATCGATAGGCAATCAGCCGGAACGCTGGCAGAATTATTGCCCGGATTGGTGACGGCGTTAGGGTACACGCCGCTTTCTCAGCCGGATTCGCTACAAGTGCAACGTATCGTCGAGCATTGGATTCAGGTGGGGGCATTGGAGGTCAACGCAAAAACCGCGACGCTGCAACTGTGCGAATCCTATGCTCGCACGCTGTACGAACGTCGCCGGGCCAGCAGGCTGCTCCGCGGGGCGGCTGAACAAGAACAGGAGCGCGTGAAGTGCTATTTGAAATCGAAGAAAAACTGACCCCCATTACACGCTTAGGGCTGAATAAGTTGTTCTTATGGAGTGAGGCCCAGCGGTTTCAGACTTATCCCCAGGCTTTGGCAAAACTGGCACCTGACCGCACTTACACACGTCGGCAAATCGCAGAAGAATTGTTTGGCCTGGTCTACCTTGATTCCGGTAAAGCCAGGCGTGAAAATCTCCTGACCAACCTCTTCGGCGGCCTGCAGATTGCGCCGGACAAATACCTATTACGCGGCATCAACCTTTTTCGCCGCGTGACGCCCAACGGCAGCCAGCGAGTCTCCGGGATGACCGTATGGGAGCGCGCTGACGATGATTGGGAACCGACACCCGCAGCCTGGCAACTGGTCGAAAGTTACCGGGTTGATCCACAGGGAACGGCATGGCAAGCCTTGTTAGCCGAACAATTGGTCCGTTATGAACCACGCACGCGCGCATTGTTGCATTTGTTGAGCCATAATCACACCCTACAGTTTGAGTCACCGGAGTTCTTTGCGGGTAATACCCAAAGAACGCTGTTGATAAGCCAAAATGAGGTTTATGAATTGTTCGGGGAACAGGGGCAGGCGTATAATCGTTTGTTGTTTGATAATCTGGACATCGCGATTGGCCCGTGGTGGCGGGATGAAATTGAGGCGGCTGGCTTTCGCCTGCCCGAATCGTTTGAACTCCAAGGCGCTGTCAATCGCCCACCGTCCACAAATTACATCAACTCGGCTATGAAAACGGCGCTCTATGTCTTTTACGCGCTGGAGATTCTCATCGAAGACCACGGAGTATGGCGTGTGGATAAAAGCGCGTTTCAACGCCATCTGAGCCAAGAAGTAAGTCTGGATTTACTCGGTGAGGTCGGTGCCGAATCCCAGGCACAACGCAGTGAATGGGATGTACTAGCGCATATCCTCACCGAATTGGCGGATGAGCGCGGCTTCGTTATTGCGGCTGAGGTGTTACAGCGCTGGGGCGAACGCAACGCAATCACGCCCGCCGACCGCGCGGCAACGTTCGATGCTTTGATCCGCCGCGGTCTGTACGAAGGGCGTGTCGAGATTCTGGAACGCCATCCAGGACAGCCACGCATGGGACGTGGCTTGCTCAACGACGACAACATGCGCCTGGTAAAACTGCGCGTGCTCATATAAGACAGGTGCGTCGCACTCCAGAAAGTGCAACGTGCCCAACGTGTGGAGGAGGTACGATGAAGACAACAAGACTCTGGTCCAACAAGGGCGTAGCTCTGTATCCGGTAGATTTCCCGTTGGTCGGCCAAAACGCCGTGTTCAACAACCTGCTCAAGTTCAAACAGGCCTTTATGAGCAGTCAAGGGGATGACATAACTGGCTTCTTTGTCATCATCGGGGATTGGGGACTGGGTAAAACGCGCATCGGGTATGAGTTATTTGCCCAAACCTTCAACCACGTGGAAGGCTGGCTCCTAAACGAGGAGTATATCGCACCCAACGCCGCGGACGGGCGGTTGCTCAAGCCGCAACTGGCCGAGGGTATTCTTCCGCTTTACCTGCGCTATAGCATGGTCTGCGATGACGAGCTTTTCATCGAAAATTGGGTGGCGCGGGTCGCCACAACCGCCTTGCGGTTAGCGACCCAGCCAGCACAGCATCACGACGCCCCTCCGGTTCTGTTGGATGAATTGCGCGCGGCCCTGAAAGCACGCGGCGTTGATCTGGTCGCCCTGCGCGATGCCGTTGATGGCCCCGGCGATGATGACGCCCGGCTCGCTGCTGCGATGGAGATACTGCGTCCTGCAAGCATCAACCGCCTTTGGGTCGTAGTGGATGAGGTAGAAACCCTTGCCGACCTCAAAAAAGGGTTGCGTGCCGATGGTGAACAGGCCCCGGTTTCAGAGACGTACCTGGACATGATCCCCACCATCATCAAACACGAGAACTACCGTCAGGCACACCCTTATGTAAATTTCTTGATGCTGTGCTCCACCGGGATGCGCGACAAAGTTGAGATCGGCCCCAACCGGCGGCGCACCGACTCGGTTGATTTGGAACCAAACCGCATCGGTGACGTTCATCGCTACGTGGCGCATCTCCGCGAACGCGCAGAAAGTCTGGGACAAAGCGTAGATTACCCGGCAGGTACACTGGAGGGTGCATTCATCGCCAGTAACCGCAACTTCGGCTGGTTCAACGTGATGATGAGTTCCATTCACGAGAGCTATCGCCAGGCGCTTGAGAACAAACAAACACGGACGGCTTGGCAACTGATTGAGGAATATGCCCGTACTGAAGCGCGCGCCAGGTGGATTTTCGACTTGAGCGCGCTATCGCTGCTCAAAGGCGCGAAAGGTGTGCCGGAGGCGACGCTCAACCGTCTGCTCTTTGGACAATTGCCCATTTCGCTGACCGACGGTTTTAGCGAGGCCGAGAGCAAAGCTCTGCGGCAGGTCACTGTGCCGGGGATCGCCGGAACAGCGTTTGTGGAACTGGTTGAAGTTCACCTCGACGAACGGACATTGGGAGACAAGCTAACACAGCCGGAAATTGGTTTCAAAATCTCACCACAAGGCGGCGACCGTTATCTCTATTACGACAGCGAGGTCAGCCTGAGCAGCCTGCTCTCCGCGTTGCGCGCGTTCTCGGTGGGTGCACAGCCAGGCAACTTCGTCGTCTGCCGCGATCTGACCGCCTTCACCGCACAGTTGAGCGCCTTGTACGACCGTCCCGGCGTGGATGTGGCGCAGATT
>JAFGFI010000447.1 GCA_016931185.1 Anaerolineae bacterium | reverse complement strand
GGAGCAGGGGGGCAAGGGAGCAGAGGAGCGGAGGGGCGAGGGAGCAGGGGAGCGAGGGAGCGGAGGAGCAGAGGGGCAGGGGAGCGAGGGAGCGAGGGAGCGGGGGAGCGGAGGGGCAGGGGATGGTTTTAATGATCTAAGTGCCCAATTGCCTGGTGTACGGATGTTCTCACCGCCTCATTATCTGCGCCAAATATGGGCCATTGTCCGCAAAGATATTGCTGCCGAATTGCACACCCGCGAGATTGTCAACGCGATGTTTGTCTTTGCCGTACTCGCGTTGCTTATTTTTAGCTTTGCGTTTGACCTGCGCGGAGCGATGGCGCGGGCCGCTGTGCCGGGTGTGTTGTGGGTTACCATTGTCTTCGCCGGCACATTAGGTCTCAGCCGCGCGCTGGCCCGCGAACAGCAAACCGGCGGTATGGAGGGATTATTGCTCGCGCCGGTAGATCGGGGCGCGATCTTCTTCGGCAAAGCCCTGGGCAATCTGCTGCTGATGCTGGCGATGGAGGCTGTGCTGCTGCCGTTGGGATCCGTGATGTTCAACACCACGCTGATAAGCGGCGATGTAGTGCGGGTCATACTGCTTGGCACGCTTGGGTATGCCGCCGTGGGTACCCTGTTAGCCGCTATCGCTGTCAACACCCGCGCGCGGGAAGTGATGTTGCCCATCCTGCTGCTGCCCTTAACCGTCCCTCTGCTGATTGCCGCAGTCCAGGCCACCGGCGGCCTGCTTGAAGGCCTGACCTGGTCCGAAGTCGGCGGCTGGACACGACTGCTTATCGTATATGACCTGCTCATCGTCGCCGTTTCTATGCTCACGTTTGGCTATGTGGTAGAAGAATGACGAATGGCGAATGGCGAATGACGAATGGCGAATAGCGAATGGCGAATGACGAATAGCGAATGGCGAATAGCGAATGGCGAATAGCGAATGGCGAATAGCGAATGGCGAATGGCGAATAGCGAATGACGCATGACGGATGACGCATGACGGCTCAAAGGATAACATACTATGAACTCTAAACGCCTTATCAGTTGGCTGCTTGCCGGTCTCAGCACGTTTCTTTTTCTCGTGGCTTTGGGACTGGTCTTCTTCTACGCGCCCCGCGAGGCAACGATGGGGGATGTGCAGCGCATCTTTTATTTTCACGTTGCTTCGGCCTGGGTAGGATTCTTTGGGTTCTTCGTTACTTTCCTGGGAGGGCTGTTTTACCTGGGGCGCAACGAGCGCAAGTGGGATATCCTGGCCCTTTCTTCGGCGGAAGTGGGGCTGGTGTTCATTACCATGACGCTGCTTACCGGGATGGCGTGGGCCAAACCGGTCTGGGGGACTTACTGGACGTGGGACCCGCGCTTAACCATCTCTGCCGTGCAATGGCTGCTTTACGTGGCTTACGTGATGTTGCGCAGCTCCGTGGCCGGCCGGGAACGCGGCGCGCGCTTTGCGGCCGTCTACGGCATTGTGGCTTTCGTTACCGTGCCGCTCTCGTGGTTTGCCATCCGCTGGTGGCGTACCCTTCACCCGCAAATCATCTCCGGCGCGGGTATGGCGCTCACGGACAAAATGCAAACTACCCTCTTCTTCTCGCTGGCGACATTCACTCTACTTTACATCACCCTGCTGCGCCAGCGGATGCTCCTGGAGCAAAAGCGGGATATGTTGAATCAGCAAGTGATAAATGCCGAATGACGCATCACGTTTCACGTCCCCATATATTACCTGCTAAAGAAGGAACAGTTAATCTATGTCAATATATTTAATCGCTGCGTACGTGATTTTTTGCGTGGTGCCGGTGGGGTTGGCGGTGTCTATCGCGCTGCGCCGAAAACATGTACGTGGGAAACTCCATTGTTAATTCATATCCGTAACGAAATGCCCTGCACAGGATCATTTCTTGCTTAGAGTGTTGGTGTGGAGCCTGGAAAGTATGAAACTGATTATCCCCACCAACGCGAGTGCCGTACTTGCCCCCAGGACTGCCAGATTGATGGGAAAACTTGTACTGCCGTTGTTCTTTTCGTCGATAGGTAGAGAGGTGACTTTTTCGTCAGGAGATGCTGGTGGTTCTTCGCCAGGATAATCTGGTTCGGCTATGGTTTCGGAATCCAGACTGATCTCAGTGTTTTCGATGATGGGGCTGATGGTCTCTCCTGTCTGGGTGCCAAACAGCCCGCTTACAATGTGGATTGTAGCTGCTCCGTCCCTTTTGGCCCGAAACGTGATGTGAGCCAAAACACCATTTCCTTGTACTGGTGGCGCTGGGTTGAGCAGGGTTAAGGCGTAATCGAGCGTGCCGGCCTGGTTGTCAGCCTGGTTTTGCAGGACAAAGGCGTGCTCAAAGTCAATAAAATTGCCGGGTGTTAGTTGTACTCCGATCAGGTTTGGGTCAGCATCCACTACTTCTAGAACGGCTGGGTCAAAGGCTAAGTGGCTTTCGACGCCATAAATCAAGGGAGCGTTTGCGACGAGTAGATCAACTGCTATTTCTTGTCCCATCGCCAGGTGCAGGTTGTTTGCCGATAACTGCAGCCGAGGCTCCTCGTTGGCTGTGGTCATAGTCGCTGGAAGCAATAACACAAGTGTAATTGTCCAAAACAAGACTTTTTTGATTTTCATTCCATCATCTCCAGCATAGATAGTGATGTAAGGCGATGAGGCGACCGGAGTCGCCCCATCATTTTATCCGGTGCAGGTGATCACCAATTCTGGCAACCACTCAAACCAAAGTTGCCGCCTAAGATTGCCAAATCTTGGACGTTCACGATAGTGTCGGCGTTGATGTCGGCCTGGGAGGAGGCTGGGGGCACAGTCTGGCCGAAATTGGCGGCGACCAGGGTCGCGTCACCAATATTGATAGTGTTATCATCATTAACGTCACCCCCTTTCAGGGTAGTATCGCCCAGGGGGGTTGTCTGCCCGTTAAGCACGTTGGCAATGGTGCAGTTGGGAAGATAGAGGGGGGCATCGGCTGTGATGTTATAGTTGCCTGCTTTTAGTTCGTCAAACACAAAGTCGCCGTTAGCGCTGGTTGTAACTGTGGCGGCAACCGGGCCATTAGCGGCAATCTGAATGTTTGTGTGGACGAGCCGTCCCTGATAGGTCGCGGCGCCGGTGATTTTGCCAAAAGGTATGACAGTAATCGTCAATCCCGAGTAAAGAACAGGCAGTTCAAAGCCGTCCCGATCTGAGAGGAGTGGTTCGCAGGCGACGGCGGTCGTACCAGGCGCCAGGGCCTGACCACTCAAGGTAGCAAAGTTTCCGGAGCCGGAGAGTGGGGTGGCCGGGTTCTGCAGGCTGAGGGCGCCGAGCCAATTGCCGGACGGAGCATCAACCAGATTCGCGCCGATGAGAGGGTTGGTAAAGAAATCGCCAAAAGTGGCGTTCTGCATTGCAATGATGGTTGGATCCACATTACATTCGGCCTGGGCCGCGTAGAGTTGAGTGGCGTCCACAATGTCTAGTGCCACAGTTATCGTGTCACCAGGATAAACTTGTAGGGTGTCGGAGTCCGCGATAAGTTGGGTCTCGGGGACGGGTGATTCTTCAAAGTTGAATTCACTCTTAGCGTAGTCCCAAACTTTTATATTGTCAGATATGTACTTGTCAAATCCGCTACTGTTTGGGCTATAGCCAAGAATGATATTGTGTCTCTCTGTCCCCTCAGGATTCCAGGATGATGTTGTACTGCCTACGACGACACCATTTCGGTACACTCTAACTTTGTCGTTCGTTCCATCAATTCCATCAATATCCCAGGATATAGCTGCATGAAAAGGAACACCGACGGTTGCCACAAACTGAGTAGGCTCTGAGGGTGTCCCGGCACGATTTTCATCAAATCCGACACTGCCCCACAATCCTTGCCCTGAAACTGTGTCTCCCCATGCCAGGTAAATATTGCACGCGCTTGGGACCCCACCATCTTCACCGTATGGCGCTCCGAGTAGTCCAAAAATGCCGTATTGATACGGCACGGGCGCGGGTACTTTGGGGGTTATCCACAATTCAATCGTGCCGCGATAGCTTAAGTTGCTGAGAACGGATGCGGGAAACTGGACATAATTCTGTCCGGTGGCTTTTCTTATATACCCATTACCGTGTTGTGCAGGTTCGTAAGCATAAGATGTGCCTATTATCGTACCATTTGCTCCCACTTCACTATGTAAAACCTCGTCATCGCTACCTAACTTATTCCATAGTACCAATCCTTCAAATATAGGTTCATGGGCCGTCACAGTAGTCCACAAGCCGACGAGTGAGAAGATAGTCAATGTCAGGATCAGGCCCAAGGCAGATAACAAGTTGAATAAGATGTTGCGTTTCATTTCAACTTCCTCCTTAATTCGATTTGAAATTTGTGATTGAGATTCGAATTTTGAGATTTGTTTATTTGTGGCGCAAACGATCACCAACTCTAGCAGCTGCTTAAGCCAAAGTTGTCACCCAAGATAACCAAGTTTTGGGCGTTCACAATGTGATCGGCGTTGATATTGCCTTGGGGAATCAGATGAGGGGGCGGTCTGGTCGGAATTTGCAACGGCCAGGGCAGTGTCGCCAATGTTACTACTACCATTGTTGCCGGCGTCACCACCTAAAAATCTCTAACTCATTTTTTGTTATTCACTCTCCCGCAAGTTTGCGTATATTATGTTGACGCAAAAATATATGGGATCGACTGCTTTAAGCATCTGCGGGAGAATAGGCCAAGCAGACGACTCTTCTGCGTCCCGTACTAATCCGGTATAATTATTAAATCATATTTACCTCCTTATTGAATATTGTTGTGCATGTCTATGAGTGGGGTCGTCTTATCATATTCTACTAGATTAAAGTGAAATATGGGTGAAATAACTATTAAAATCTATTAGAGAGTTACCGGGTTTCTGGGGATCTGTCATTTGGAAAGAAAATTTCCAACGGCTCGTTATCCTGAAAGTAGTTCAAAAATGATATTCAGGAGGTGATACGATGGGCCGGTTACAAGAAGGAGAACGTCAGCATAAGGAAAGGCAGGTGGAAGGATTGTTGCGTGGGACTTGGTTTGGTCTGCGCGAATCCGAGATTGCTCAGGAATTGGGATGGGAACGGCGCACGGTCAACAATTATTTGCGCGATCTAGAACGTGAAGGACGTGCTTACAAAGAGGGGCGGTGTTGGTTAGCGGATGAATAAACAAAATTGGAAAAGAAGAAGTTTGGTAATTTTCCAACTGGGGACTATGATTAGTATAAAGGTTACTGACTTGAATAGTTACGATAGGAGTTGAATGATGCCTAAAACAGACTCAACTACAAGAGAGCAACGTATGCAATTGATTTTTCGGTTACTTGAGCACAATCCCAATGGGTTGGCGGAGCGAGAGATTGAGGAAGAACTCCGCTTTGGACGGCGTAATGTAAACAATTATCTTCATACATTGGAAAATGAGGGAAAGGTTTACAAGGAAGAGGGGACTTTGTTATGGTTTGCGCTCCCCTATCATCAAACACGATTACAGAAAATTGAGCTGACCTCTGAAGAAGCGATGACGCTTTACCTGGCAACGCGACTGTTGGTAAAGCAGCATGACAAACGCAATGAATCGGCGGAAATGGCGTTGGATAAACTTGCCGAAGCTCTGACCCACGATGTCGGGGTCGGCCAGGAAATCCGTCAAGCCGCGCTGGAACTGGCACAGCGCCCCGGTGATGCGGGTTACAGTCGTATTTTTCGCATTGTGATGCAGGCTTACATTTACCGCCGCAAACTGCAAATGATATATGAACCGTTGAACGGCAAGCCTTTTGAGACGTTGTTCGCGCCTTATCTTTTGGAACCTTCGGCGATTGGGTACGCGACCTACATCATTGGGCACAGCAGTATCGTGGACGCGCTGCGGACATATAAGTTAGAGCGCATTCAAAGCGCGACGCTCACCCGCGAGGAATACAACGTGCCCGAGGATTTCCCCGGCCTGGAATACCTGCGCAGCGCGTGGAATATTATCTCCGGTGAAACCCTCATCCCCGTCAAAGTGCGCTTCCGCACCGCGCGTGTCGCCAGTCGGGTGCGCGAGTCGGTGTGGCATCCTTCACAGACCATTACTGATGACCCGGAGAACCCTGCTGGCTGTATCTGGTCGGCGCAGATCGCGGATCTGACGGATTTTCGTCCATGGTTGAGAAGTTGGGGGAGCGATGCGGAGGTTCTGGAACCGGCGGAGTTGCGGGAAGAGATAGAGCAGGAGGTGAAGAAACTCGCGTGGGTGTATGGGGTGGGGATTGGAGAGCCGGTGCCGTTGTATATGCAACTGTGGGCAAAGACGGATCAAACTCATCAAACTGATAAAATTCATACACTGGTTCACCATATGTTAGATGTCGCGCAGGTGACGGCCGCTTTATGGGACAGGGTATTTCCTGAATCCACGCGACAGTATTTTGCCACAAAGTTGGGGATGGAGGTTTCTGTTGCCCGTCAGTGGTTGGCGTTTATTGCTGGATTACATGATTTGGGCAAAGCTTGCCCTGCATTTCAAGGATTACACGCATCCAGCAAAGTGCAATTTACTGAGCAGGGGTTAACATTCCCTGATATACCGGTTCATATACGTACTCCCCATGGTTGGGTTACGACTTACGCACTCCGTGAGTTATTGGTCGGATTAGGACTGGATAAGAAAATCGCGCGGCACATTGCGTACACAGTGGGCGGTCATCATGGTGTTTTTCCCAATGCCAAAGCATTGGAAGAACTTGGTCCCAGCCGAAGAGGTGATGGGCAGTGGGAAGCTGTGCGGCAAGACCTTTTTAAGTGTATGATCGAGCATTTTGACGTTCGATCCCTGCCATTGTGGCCGCGCCAGTTGAGCGAAGACAGTGCATTTTGGTCGTTGTTAGCTGGAATGGTGGCTTTTGCGGATTGGATTGGATCTATTGAGACTTACTTCTTCAACCTGGATGCCCCTAATTTACCTACTTACTCCGAGCGCGCCTACAAAAAAGCTGTTACTGCATTGGAAACCCTGGGATGGACTGGTTATACGCCACCCTCAACAGGTGCAGATTTCCAATCTCTTTTTAATTTTATCCCACGTCCTTTGCAGGCGGCAGTGGAGGAGCTATCTATACAACTTACGACACCCGCGCTCGTTATCATTGAAGCACCTACTGGGGAAGGTAAAACTGAGGCGGCATTGTATCTGGCTGACCATTGGGCATATACTACGCAGCAACGAGGTATGTATGTGGCGATGCCCACGATGGCGACCAGCAATCAGATGTTGGGGCGCGTGCGCCGTTTTTTGGAACATCGTTATTTAGGGCAGCAGGTGGATCTTCACTTGTTGCATGGGAACGCGGCCTGGTCTGATGAGATGGAGGCATTACGCCTGGCCGCTGTGAATGAGGACATAGAAAGCACGGTTGTTGCGCATAGTTGGTTCCAACTCAATAAAAAGCGTAGTTTATTAGCACCTTTTGCGGTGGGTACGGTAGACCAAGTATTGCTCAGTGTTCTGCAAACCAAACACTTCTTTGTGCGTCTTTTTGGCCTAAGTCATAAAACTATCATTTTTGATGAAGTACATGCTTACGATACTTATATGTCCACGTTGCTGGAACATCTCTTGCGCTGGTTGAGCGCGATGGGTACTACCGTTATTTTGCTTTCTGCAACGCTGCCGGCAGAAACACGTCGTGCATTGATGGAAGCCTACATCGACCGTGAATTTGATCGCGATGTGGATTACCCCGCGATTACCTGGGCTACTGCCGAAGCAGATGGGGTATATCCTATTGCCACCAGTTTTACTTCGACCCGGACATTTGCTCTGGAATACATAGACCGAGAACCGGAAGTATTGGTGAGTAAACTTGATGAATTGTTGAGCGAGGGTGGCTGCGCGGCGGTGATTTGCAATACTGTGGCGCGCGCGCAGATCGTTTATCGCGCACTACGTGAAGCGGATATTGTACCTGACGCCAACTTGATACTTTTTCACGCCCGGTTTCCTTTTGGACAGCGGGCGCAAATTGAGAATCTCGTTTTGAGAAACCTGGGGCCTAATGTTGAGCAACGGCCATCTGCTATTATCGTGGCGACGCAGGTGATTGAGCAGAGTCTTGACCTGGATTTTGATGTGATGATCAGTGACCTTGCGCCTATAGACTTGCTGTTACAGCGTGCCGGGCGTTTGCACCGGCATCGCCGCGCATCACGACCGACCCGCTTGTCAAATCCTCGTTTTTTCATTACTATACCGGATATGCAAAACAATCTCCCTGTGTGGGGAAATGATGGCAAAATCTACGAACCTTATATCTTGTTGCGCACTTATCTGACTTTGGAAGGACGCGAGGGTATCACGGTACCCCATGATACTCAAGTGCTGATTGCCAATGTTTATAATTCACCAGAATGTTTGGTGCCGGTGACCGACACTGTGTTGGCGCAAGCATTAGAACGGACATACGACGAGATGATTGAGACGATGGAATTGGATACTCTCAAAGCCCGCAAAAACTTGATCGCAGCTCCTGATGATGAAGTGTTGCGGAGCGACAACCGCCAACTGGACGAGGATAACCCCGAATTACACGAAACCTGGCGCGCATTAACCCGCTTGACCCGCCCTACCGTTACTCTCGTTTGCCTGCATCAACAAGAAGATAGTACACTGACAACCGACAGGAATGGTGGACAGTCAGTGTCTTTAGCGGCGTGTCCTACACGAGATATGACCAAATTTCTTGTGCAACAGACGGTATCTGTCTCAACCTATCCGGTCGTCAAATATTTTCTGGCTCAAGAGTCGCCATCAGGGTGGCAAGATCACGCGCTATTGCGTTATTATCGCGCGGCCATATTTATTCAAGGGAGGTGTGATGCTGGAGAGTACGAGTTAATTTTAGATCCACGTGAAGGCTTGTTAATTCAGAAAAAGGAGGTTTGATGGAAACACAATTTAATCTTATTGAAGAACCCTGGTTGCCGTGTATCCGGTTGGATGGCACGCTGGTGATGTTAGGATTATACGAAACATTGACCCAGGCTCACACATTGCGTGAATTGCAAGGGGAAAATCCACTGGCAACGGCGGCACTACATCGTCTATTGCTGGCGATTTTACACCGCAACTTCGGCCCGAAAAATAGCGCAGCTTGGACGAGTCTGTGGGAAGCGGGCCAGTGGGAAGCTAATACCCTCCGTGATTACTTCGAGCGTTGGCGCGAATGCTTTTACCTCTTCGATGATACCTACCCTTTCTACCAGACTACTGATACAGACAAAGCACCGGAGACGCTCACTCGTCTTTCCCTAACTCACGCTTACAATTCTACGCTCTTTGAGCATCAAAGCACCGGTGACATGTTTTCAGTGCCGGCAGCCCAAGCTGCGCAATGGGTAGTTACCATGCAGGGCAGTGGCATCGGTATGGGACCACCGAGTTTTCCCCACGCGGCTGGCCCTCTAATCAATTCGCTGTTGGTGATGGTGCAGGGCAAAACGCTTTTTGAGACGTTGGCTTTCAATCTGTTGGAATATGATGGGCGTGAAAAACCAATCCCATGCCCATTAAAGCAGAAAGATTTGCCAATATGGGAATATGTTACCAACCCTTATCCTGCACACCCCAAAAAATTCTACCGCCCTGGATATTTGGGGTATCTCACCTTTCAGGTGCGCACACTGCGTCTCTATCCGGTGCAGGAACAGGGGCAGCTTTGCGTGCGCGAGTGTGTTATCGCGCAGGGTGCGCGCTGGGACAATCAGAATATCGAAGACCCGATGAAAGTTTTCTATGCTCTGAAAAAGAAGGAAACTGGTTGGATTCCACTGCGCTTAAAAGAAGACCGTGCTCTGTGGCGGGATGCAGGCGCGCTGTTCCGGCTACAACAGCGTGAAAACGATGATGCGCGCTATCGTCCCCCCCAGGCGTTTGAGCAACTGGCGCAACATGTGGAGGATGGCGATCTGGAACGCGCGCAAACTTATAATTACATCACCTTGGGACTGAGTAACAGTAATGCGCGTCTGGATTTTTTCCGTCACGAGCGTATGCCACTGCCGTTGGCATACTTTGCCAAAGGAAATGAGGTTTTGGAAGAACAACTGCATTACGCACTCCAGGCAGCGGAAGACGTAGCCATGGCGCTCAAGAAAGCCGGCCGTGATCTGGCCCGGTGGATTGTGTCGCCGGCCGATAAATCCAAGGCTTCTTCTGATGGTATCAACCTAATCTTCAAGCGTCTGGACCTGGAACAACGCTACTGGCCGCGATTGGAAGTGCAGTTCCAATATTTTCTCCGCGATCTACCGGCAGATGTGTTGGCGGCAACTGCAAGCTGGCTTACACATATCCAATGGGTAGCCCGTCGCGCCTTTGATGAGGCCGCTGGCGCTGTGGATGATCCTCTGCGGGGGTTGAAGGCGGCGACGTTGGCGCGGGGTACATTGGAATATGAGTTGGCAAAAGTGTTACCTGCAAAATCGGAGCCACCAGTTACGGACCCGCCAGGCGATCAATCGGGTATAGCGATGTAGTACGGATTTTTGCTTAAAGGAGTGGCCGTGATTCACAAAGCGGTGATTGAGAAAATACAATACGTTTTTCAGAGTTCCACACTGTTTGGAGAAACTGAAGATATCTATCTGTATGACGAGCCAGCCAGCATTGAGAAGTATGCCAATCTTTGTCGGCAAAGATTGGAAATAGTTTATCCCGAAAGTGTAGTTGAAGTTTTTGATGCTGATGAAGATTTTACGGAACTGTTGTTACAAACGACCATCAATGATGACCCTGACAGTAGTGAGGTCGATGTTGTTGAAAGTCTATGTGTTCAGGTACGTGAAAAATTTGAATGGCAAATACTTTGTAGCTGGTTTGACTTACAGAAAGTCTTTGAGAAAACTCAGATTCCTATACCGGTACTTCACTGGTTATGTCAAGAGCAACGTATCCCTGGCACAAAGTATCTTGATGGTGATTGGAAATTCTCTGCTGAGATATTTCCAATAGAGGCTCATAGATTAGTGGGGATATATTCTGAATTGTCTGATAATAACAACCAGGCTATGGATTTCTGTATGTGCGATGTTGAAGAAAGTCGTTACATCAATGTAACAGATTTTCCCATAGGAGTAAAAGTTTTGATTGTTTCTTCGCTGAACTTTGCACCACACCCTTTGTTCGATAAAGAACATAGCCGTATCGTCGTGTATAGAGCAAATAATCAAATCAAATTGACATTCGAGCATTTTGTTGACAGAGTGCCGGGGAGTATGAAAAAACAGTGGGCTTATGATGCTTATGTTCAAACTCTAGTGTCTCAAGCTCAACAAATTCAGGCTCTCGATATTTATTGTGTGAGACAGAAGTATCGAAATGACTCGTATGTTGAAAGTGTGCGATTTGAATTTGCTTATGAGTATTCAACACCAGGGACTGTATGGTTTCTTATTGAAAAATCCCGAAATATTTTAATGAATCTGATTCAAGATACTGAGATTGCTTTACAAGGAGGCCCTATTTGGAGAATAGAATATGAAAGAAAGGGTAACGAATTGACATTTTGTGAAAAAATTCTTAAACCTTTATTACAAAAAATGGGATTTGAGAATGTGCGCTATGTCCATGGACAAGATGAACATGGACGAGATTTTATACTGGCAGAACAAACCAAATGGGGGTGGTCGCATTATTATGGTATCCAAGTGAAAGCCGGTGATATTAGTGGTAAGGCGACAAAATCTGATATATCCCCAATGTTGAATCAGATAGAAATGGCTTTTACAATGCCCTATGAAGACTTAAATGCAGAGGAGGTGTACATTACATCATTTGTCATTATTATCAGTGGTCGTTTCACAAGAGGCGCGAAAAACCAAATTTTGAAAAGAATACCTCGTCGGGACTGGCGTGGTTCAGTACGCTTCTTAGATCAAGATGATATTCGCGATTTGATTCGCAAACATTGGTTGAGTTTGTAATATTTGGAGATAGCATATTGTTATGAGGAGTATATGTCTATGACTGAAGAAACTAAACACCCATTTATAGCGCATCTCGAAACCTTGCGCGAGGACCGCGCGGCTCTGGCTGCCCTGCGGCGTGGCTTGGGACAAGACCCTGGCACTGTGCCGGCAATGTACCCCTATGTCGTGACTTGGTTGCCAACCTCGGCTTCACGGGCTACAGAAACCGCCTATTACCTTATTGCTGCCTTGTTTGCCTATCATCCTAAAGGGCAGGGTATAGGCAATCTAGGTACAGCTTTTCGAATCGCTGCCAGTAATGAAAGTGACACGACGGCTATTGAGCGCCGTTTCACCGCGTTGTTGGCTGCTCACTCTGACGATCTGTCCTTTTATTTGCGCCAGGCCGTCAGTTACCTCAAATCTAAGGATATCGCGATCAATTGGAATAGCCTCTTCCTTGACCTGCAACGGTGGCACTACCAGGACCGTCCTGTCCAAAAACAATGGGCCACTACGTTTTGGGGAAAGAAAGATTCACAATAAGTTCAAATCACATATCACTACAGGAGAAAAAATCATGTTTATCGAATTACACATTATTCAAAATTTTGCTCCGTCCAATCTAAATCGGGATGATACGGGTAATCCCAAGGATTGCGAATTTGGCGGTGTGCGCCGCGCGCGTGTTTCATCCCAATCTTTCAAACGCGCTATTCGACTCGCTCCCGTTTTTGCGCAGACTACCCGGGTGGATGTCGCTATACGCTCTCGTTGGGTCATGCGTGCCCTGCGTAAGACGCTGGTCGCCGCGCCCTATAGCAAACCGGATGAAGAGATTAAAAACGTGCTTGAATACTTCATCCCGGCTTATTTTAGCAAGTTGGATAAAAAACAAGATACAAGTGGTAATACACGCACGGCCGTGTTGCTTTACCTAGGGCCAGATGAACTTCAGACAATCACTACTGCCCTTGTCGAAAATTGGGATGCATTGCTGATGCAAGACGGTAAGATGCTTTCTGCGCTGACCCGTGACTTGATCAAACAACAACAAGGTGTGACTGGCGCGCCTGACATTGCGCTGTTTGGCCGGATGTTGGCCGAAAAACCAGTATTGAATATGGAGGCTGCCTGTCAGGTAGCGCACGCTATTTCTACCCACCGTGTCACAATGGAGATGGATTTCTTCACGGCGGTAGATGATTTACTCAAGCCCACAGAGGAGGATGATGAAAGTGGGGCAGGAATGATGGGTTTCACCGGGTTTGACAGCCCGTGTTTCTATCGTTACATTCGTTTGGATTGGGAACAACTTGTAAATAATCTCAAAGTTGGGGCAGAGGCTACTGCAGAGGAAATCCTTTTGGCACGCCGTACCGTTGAAGCGTTCTTACGTGCGGTTGTGGAAGCAGTACCTACCGGCAAACAAAATACTTTCGCCGCCCATAACCCGCCTAGCTTTATGCTTGCTGCTGTTCGCAAGGGCAGTTTCGCCTGGTCACTGGCAAATGCCTTTGAAAAACCCGTGTATCCCCGTGGCAATTCTGGCCTCATTGTGCCATCCGTGGAAAAACTGGATACATACTGGGGCCAACTCGTCAAAATCTATGGGATCTCTTCTCTTGAAAAGGTAGCAGCTTTGCCGCTTGATCCAGGATTAACCCTGGATGCACTCAACGGCGCACGAGTAGTAGATTTGGAAAGTTGGATTGGCGCGGTGTTGGAGGCATTGCCTGTTAAGGAGGCATAACATGCACACGCTATTATTGCGTCTCGTTGGCCCTCTACAATCTTGGGGCACACAAAGCCATTTTACTGTGCGTGATACTGGACTGGAACCCTCTAAAAGTGGTGTGATGGGCTTGCTCTGCGCTGCACTAGGATGGCCTCGTACTGCACCTGTTGAGGAGTTGGCTAGCTTGATGATGGGAGTACGTATAGACCAAGAAGGAACTATGGCCCGTGATTATCACACCGCGATGAATATTTTTACAGCGGGAGGGAAGCTCAAACCTACCGAACCCTCCAACCGCTACTACCTCGCCAACGCCGCCTTCCTTGTCGGCCTCGAAAGCCCTGACCTGGACATGCTCCAAACCCTTCACGCCGCGCTCCGCAATCCCGTCTGGCCGTTTTACCTGGGCCGCAAAGCCTTTGTGCCCGGTGAACCGGTGTGGTTGGAAGATGGCCTGCATTCAAATACAACATTGCTGGATGCTCTGTGTACTTATCCCTGGCTTGGTCCAAATGACCAAGATCCACCGGAGCAGGTACGCTTCGTCCTTGAAGACCCCAATGGCGAAACTGTCCGCCTCGACCAACCCCTTTCCTTTGCTGAACGCCGCTTCGCCCCACGCCGTGTGACTACAACCTTTATAAATATCAAAGACCTGCCAGGGTTTCAATCCCTGATACCTCAAGATTCTATCGGAGGTGAGCAATGACCTTCTATTTTCCCCGTTTCTTATTTCCCATCTACCCTCTACCCTCTACCGTCTACTGTCTACCGTCTACCGTCTACCGTCTACTTGGAGGTGATCCATGTATCTCTCAAGACTAACCCTCAACCCCCGTACCCGCCGCGTGCAGCGCGAGCTTGCCAACCCTTACGAACTGCACCGCACGTTGATGTCCGCCTTCCCGGAGACACTGCCGGTGGGCGAGCGCGTCCTCTTCCGCGTGGACGTGGACGATCGTACCGGCGTCTCGACCGTGCTACTGCAATCCCACGGGCAGCCGGATTGGGCATGGTTGGGCGATCCACGCGCCAACGGCTACCTGCTGCACGCGCCGGAGTCCAAACCGTTTGAACTCGTGTTCACGCCGGGGCAGTCTCTCGCCTTTCGCCTGCGCGCCAATCCCACCGTCAAGCACTCGGAACCGGGACAGCGGCAGGGGCGGCGCGATCCGCTTTACAAAGAGGAGGCCCAACTCGCGTGGTTGGAGCGCAAAGCGGCGGAGGGCGGTTTCCGCATCCTGCACGTTGCTATCGCTAAAGAAGGCAACACGTATGGGCGACAACCGGTGGAGAAAACCGATGAAGCTGCACCGGCAGGCCCGAAAACGCGCCGTCTCACCCTGCACGCCGTCTGCTTCGAGGGACTTCTCCAAGTGACCGATCCTGACAAACTCTGGGAAACCGTGCAACAAGGCATCGGCCCGGCCAAGAGCTTTGGGTTTGGGCTGCTCTCGCTCGCGCCCGCGCGCTAATAAACTTCTCGGCAGGCCTAAGCCTGCCGAGACAAAAAGCATCATATATCATACCGTTAGCGGTACCATTACCCAACCTTGCCAAATATGACGTTTAGTTTTCTAGCTACCGGACACTTTTTCACAGCAGGATATTTAGCCGCAATTGGGTTGGATTTTGTGGCTAAAATCGCTTTTAAGTAGGTATTTTTTTGATTGCGAGCGTAGCTCGCAATCAAAAAAATACCCTCTTTTCCGGCGGCTGATGAACTTTAAAAAAATAAATCGGTAATTGTGGTAGAATAGGAGCGGAGGTGAAGAAATGGCCCCACGACGTACCTTGGAGTTG
>JAFGFI010000446.1 GCA_016931185.1 Anaerolineae bacterium | reverse complement strand
GCCCCGTTCAGCACGTGGTTCACCCCCGGAACCTGTGGCGTTCCGGCGACAATCACCGTTTCCGAGCCGGCGGCTACCGGCATGAGCTATACCTGGAACAGCGTCGCTGCCGCATCCCCCCGGCCCACGATCTCGCGCAAGACAATGTGGGAACGCCCCATAATGCGCAGCACAGCCAGTCCAGATTACTGAGGATCATTTGCATTGTCCCGATCAACTCGCTCCACTCCTGCAAGGCGTCAATTCGCTGACTGGCCGCTTCACGTTTGGCGACCAGCATCTCCGCCGCACTCAGTTTGTGCAACCTACGGCTGTTGTTCTTGCCCATAAACGATCACATTTCAGCCAATTCCAGCACATTATCCTCCTGTGGTGGACTCAACGTCGCCCACAAAGGCAGCAACTCCCACACCTTGGTCTTGATCCACTGTGCTACTGCTGGCCGACTCACATTAAAAATCCGTTTTTCTCCCCGAAAACTCACGTGGTCTCATACACTGCACAACACAATTTCTTTATCATGTGGCCTATCTACCATCATTTATCAGTTAACCACCACCGAAAATTACACACCCTCTCTGTCCACAAACGCCGCCAGCAGAGCCTGCTCGGTAATACCGGTGTAGACGCGCTCGAGTTGCGCGCGGAAACTCCCGGTATCCATAAAATCCGGCAACCCTAACCGCTTGAGCAGCGCCATCTCTACGGCAGGGGGAGCGATATGCAAGGTGAGGATATCCAATGCCTGGCGCGATCCCCAATATGTATCCAGACATTCTGTGAGTGGGGGCACGTCCACCGAAGCGACAGTATCCGGCGCGTAAGGCAACACTTCGGGGACCACCGTCCCCACCGCGCGCCGCGCGCGCAATGCCGCGATCACGGCGGCCTTATCCTGCCCGCGCAACTCAAAGAGCAAAAAGGGGTCTTCGTCAAATCGCTCGCCGAGCAAGTAGTAAACGGCGGCAGTATGCTTGCACGGATTAGCCCAGTCGGGACAGGAGCACTTTGTCACCAGGTCATGGCCCGATTCGGGAAATAGCGGCACGCCGGCCTGCTCGAAGACCCGTTCAATGTCGTCGGGCATCTCTTCATTAAGCAACTGTGCCGCAAAAATGGCCTGCTCCGCCAACGTATCCAGCACACGATCCCACTGCGCCGTCGTCAGTGGTTTGAGTTCGATGCTCACTTTGTAGGGCGTCGCACGCGAACCTTGCACCCGCGCCGTCACCTTCCCCGGTTTGATTGTGATTTCCAATACCTGGCCCTTCCGGGCATAGCTTCGCCCGCGCCCCAACCGCCCGGAATCCATCAACTGTGTGAGGGCCTTGATCCACCGGCTGCCCCACCATGATTTAACAAACTGTCCTCGCTTACTCTTGGCTTTAATGCCATCCACCTCAATGGGCCGTGAAGGCTCATAACTGGGCCAGTAACTCTCATAATAACTCGAACGGCGTCGTGCCATCATATCCCCCGAAAATTACGAATTATGTTTCCTGCCGCAATGTGATGATATCGCGCAGTTCGTCGGTGCTTAGATCTGCCAACCAGCTTTCACCGGCCCCGATAACGCTTTGGGCTAATGATTTCTTGGCTTCGATGAGGGTGTCAATGCGTTCTTCGAGCGTGCCGTCGCAAATAAATTTGTGAACCTGGACGTCGCGCCGCTGGCCGATGCGGAAGGCCCGGTCGGTAGCCTGATCCTCGACTGCCGGATTCCACCACCGGTCGAAGTGGAAAACGTGATTGGCCGCTGTCAGATTCAGACCCGTGCCGCCCGCTTTGAGCGAGAGAATGAAAAGCGGTGATTCTTCCGCCTGGAACCGGGCGACCATCCGGTCACGCTGCCGGGCAGGCGTGCCGCCGTGCAGATAAAGGACTCCCAATCCAAACAGTGTTTGTAAATATCCCTGGAGAAGCTTACCCATCTCGGCGAACTGCGTGAAGATTAAGGCTCGATCTCCCACATCCAGGACTTCTTCTAACATCTCCGTAAGACGTTCTAACTTGCCAGATCGCTCCGGCAAGGCGGAGCCATCGCCCAGGAATTGCGCCGGATGGTTGCAAATCTGCTTCAAACGCATCAATGCGCTCAGTACCGCACCCTGCCGTGAGAACTTCGAGTCCCCCTTCGTCTCGGCCTCCTCGACCTGCCCCAAAGAGGTTTTGACCACTGCTTCGTAAAGCGTGACCTGTTCAGGTGTGAGCGAGCAGTAGATCTTCATCTCCATCTTTTCCGGCAAATCCTGGATGATGGTCGGATCGGTCTTGAGGCGGCGCAGGATAAAAGGGCCAACAAAATCCCGCAGTTGCGTGGTGGCGGCAGTGTCCTGGTAACGTTCGATGGGCAGTGCGAACCGCTCTCGGAAGCCTTTCTGGGATCCCAACATGCCGGGATTGAGGAACTGCATCAGTGACCACAACTCAGAGAGGCGATTTTCCACCGGCGTGCCTGTGAGCGCGATGCGGTTGGCAGCTTGCAATTTGCGCACCGCCTGCGTCTGTTTGGCCTGGGGATTTTTGATATTTTGGGATTCATCGAGGATGATGTCACTCCACGTGACCTCGACCAACATTTCAACATCACGCCGCACCAGGCCATACGTGCTGATGACGATGTCGTGCTGCTGCGCCGCGTCCACAAACGCCTCCCCCCTAACGCGCTCTGCCCCGTGGTGGACCATCACCCGGAGTGAGGGCGCGAAACGCTGTACTTCGCGTTTCCAGTTCCCCACCACCGATGTAGGACAGATTAGCAGAGCTGGAGGAAGTCCGCCGGCAGCCCGTTCCCGTTCATACAACAACAGCGCAATTGCCTGGATAGTCTTGCCCAGGCCCATATCGTCCGCCAGGCACGCTCCCAGTCCCCATTGGCGCATAAAGGCCAACCATGATAATCCGCGTACCTGGTAAGGGCGCAATTGACCCACGAAAGCCCGTGGAGGTTGCAATTCGCCGAGGCGTTCACCCGCGCGCAGTTGCTGCAATAAATCGTCCAGGATGCCCGACGTCTGTACGCCGAGCAACGGCAGACCATTGACTTGATCGGCTGCACCCAGCGTTATACCGAGAGCGTCGCGCAACGCCATCTCGCGCTGTTTGCGCTGTTTTTCCCAGAAGGCGATGGCAGTTTCGATTTCTTCTGGCTGCAACAACACCCACTGCCCGCGCACCTGCACTAATGGCTGTTTGAGCGCGACCAATCGTTCAAACTCCTCGCGACTTAAGATCTCATCGCCCAACGCTAATTCCCAATCGAAGGCAACCAGCGATTCCAAGTTGAGGAGTCCTTTCCCGACGATATTTGCATCCGCTTTAAGGCCCGCTTTGGCGCGGACGCCAAGACGCGCCCCCGGTTTAGTCCACCAGGGTGGGACGAGGACGCCAAAACCGCTGCCCTCCAGCAGCGGGCCGACCTCGCGCAGAAAGGCATACGCCTCATCCACTGTGAGTACACACACTTCCGGGCGGGCAGTGCGCAGACTTTTGAGGATGGGAGGGAAGAGACGCGCCGCCAGTCCTAGCCCGGACAGCACCTGCTCCTGCGCGTTCTCGAAACGATAGGTAAAGTATTCCAGGGTTCCCCCACGTGCCTGCCAGACCTTGTCCACTGTCACCAGCAGGCTGGGATCATCATTGGCCTGGAGGAGATAACGCACTCGCCAATCGCGTTGGATCACGCGCCCGCTTTCGGGGTCCATAACGGGAGCTTCCAGGCGGAAGCAGAGCCGGAACGCAGCCTCACCCGCGGCGCGCAGTTGGCCCAACCACTCGCGCCAGGCGTCATAAAGCCGGGCCAAGTCACGACGCTGGCCGACCGGAACCAAGATGTGCCCGTCCACTGCCCAAAGAGCCTCCCACCACACCCCGGCAATGCCATCCGGCGCTCTGCGCCGCTTGTCGAGGGTGCTTACACCCCAATCACGCACGGCGGCATCCACCAACTGCTTGAGAAAGTCATCCAGCAGTACGTGCGGCGCAGGAGCTTGTTCGGGTTCAGGTGAAACCTTTTCACCAAAGGCTGCCCGGCAGACAGGTGGCATCGCTTCGGCCAATAGCCGCAGGCGTGTCTGGTCGCCGGGAGTATCAAATAGGGGCAACCAAGCGGCACGATAGCGGCCTTCATTTTCCGTCAGACCGGGCAGGTAGCATTGGCGGGATAGCAATTCCAGTCCCAATTTGGCGACGGCGCTCCAATAACGCAAATCGGTTCCCCAGCGACGGTCCTGCCCCCGCGTAGGTAATCCGACCAGCAAGTCCAGGGCCGCGAGTATATTCAGGGCGATGCCAGAAACTTTCCAGGGAATAAGCTGCAGAGCATCGTCAAAGTCTACATCAGGGGCATCGGATTGTAGCCAGGGGGGCAACAAAGGCGTTTGTGCTAATGAAGGGAGTAAAAATACGCGCGTCCCTTCGGGGAGGGTATACCACAACGGGCCGGGCATCCATTCTGCCAGCGCTGCGCGCAGGGTTTCGGGTGAAGCAGCCTGGGGATGAGAGGGAACTTTAGGCTGCCGCCCGCGTGGCTTAGGCGCAGCTACATCAGATTCCGCCCAAAGAAAGAATGTGCCTTCACTCCATGTGCCATGTAAAACCAGTGTGGTCATCGTTACTCCCGGTTTTTGCGTGAAACGTCAAGCGTCAAACGTCAATATCCCCTGACGTTTGACGTATTACCCCCACTTCATTATACCCCCAGATCAAGACGTATCCAACTTGCGGATGGATGGCGATAGGAGGCCTAGCGCGCCGGTAAGACCGCCGAACAATGACGTTCCCAGGAACATCGCCGCCATGCCCGCCCCAGGGCCAACACCCACCAGCCAACCTAGCGTGCCCACAAGCGCGCCGCCGTTGGCCAGCGCGGGTTCAAACAGACGGTCGGCCAGCAGGCCACCGAGCAGATACCCCACCGGCTGTGAGGCCATCTGCACCATCTCGCGGGAGGCAAAAACGCGCCCCTGCACGTCCGGTGGAACCAACTCCTGCCACAGGGCATAGTAAGGACTGACGATAAAGGGAATCGTTAATTCGGAGAGGAATCCGGCGACGGACCAGCCTAACACGGACTTACTGGTCGCAGTCATAAAGTCACAGAACAGGAAAGAGAGCATCGTTGAGATCAGGTAAACGCGCGCCTTATGCTTTGCCCCGCCCCATAGACTGATCAACACCCCGCCGGCCACACCGCCTATCCTCATCAGGGTTTGTACAACCCCCAACGCGACTTCATCCCCCCCCGTGCGACTTAGAATCATCGGGGAGAGTACCGCAAAATAGGTCAATGTGCCAAACAAGTTCACCAGGAAGAAAGTGAAAAGCAATCCCGGCAAACCGGGACGATGCAAGATGTAGGAAAAACCGAAACGAACTTCGTGCCAGAATGTGCCGGCAGCACGATGTCCTTCGGCACTGGGGGATGGTTTGGGGATACGGATCAACAGTAATCCGGTCATCGCCAGGCCCAGCGTCGCCAAATCGGCAAGCATGACGGCATTTAACCCAAGCACACGCTGCACCACGCTTGCCAGGGAAGGCGCAAATACCCGCGCTGCCGATTTTCCCAGTCCCAACAAGCCATTCGCCCGCGTGTATGCATCTTTTGGGACGACCAAGCTGATGGCTGCCGAAAAAGCCGGGTGTTGGAACGCTTCACACACACCGGAGATTCCCTGGGCCAGGTAGAGATGCCAGACTTGTAAGTGTCCGGTCATGTTCAATCCCAACAGCAGAGCCGTCATCAGCCCCGCGCCGAAGTCGGAGAGCAACATCACCCGCCGCCGTTCCCAACGATCCACCAGCACCCCCGCAAAAGGGCTGACGAGAATAAAAGTCAGGCAACTGAAGAAGCCCAACATTGCCAACGCGGTAACGGAACCGGCCTCTTCGTAGGCCCAGATCAACACCGCAAAGCGCGTCATGCCGGTGCCGAGCAAAGAAATTGACTGCCCGGCCCACAAGACACGGAATGATGTCCACGAGTTCGATGTTTTTGCATATTTCATGATGCGACCTATTATACTACTATCGTGAAATGTAAGACGGCCTGCCGCCTGGAGGACAGAAATGAACACCCGGAACATTTTATCCCGTATGAGACCTAAAACCTTGGCGATCCTGGAGGTACTCCTGGTCCGCGCCGCGATGATAGGTGTGTTGTGGGTATTGCTGCCACTAGCCGAGTGGCAACAACACGTCTTTGGTTTCAATCTCCTAGCAAAGCTGATCTGGCTGCTTTTGCCCATCTTATGGCTGCTACTCACGCGCCGCAAACCGGCAACGTACGGTATCCACGCTAACACACTGAAGGCTGACCTGACGGCGGCGTTGAGCGCATTTTTCCCTGTCGCAGTCGTTTCAGGGACACTAGGCTTTGTCCCCTATACGCGCTGGTATGGCGCGCTCATCGAAGTGGTGCTTTTTATAGGCGCACTGGTGTGGGTGGCTTATTCGTTGACCCATAAACCCGATCCCCAGAGCGGCGTGATAACTATCGTGTTGGCCTGCCTAATGTTTGATGGCTACGCCTGGTGGAAGGGGAGCTATCCTGGTCTGCGCCAGGGGATATTCAACTTCGTCAATTACCTGATCTTTGTCGGACTCGCGGAGGAAGTGTGGTACCGGGGTTACATCCAGACCCGCCTCAACCAAGTCTTTGCACGGCGCTGGACATTTTTCGGCGTACAATGGGGATGGGGTGTTCTTATTGCCTCCCTAATCTTCGGTTTCACGCATGTACTTAACGGCTGGAATTTGGAAACCGGCGAGTTCCACCCGCTATGGTGGTGGGGTGCCTGGACGACAACCAGTAGCTTGCTGTTTGCTTACGTCCGTGAGAAAACGGGAAGCGTCGTCGCCGGATCCATTTTACATGGTCTCCCTCAGGCGTTAGTCTACTTCTTTGTAAAATTCTAAGAGAATTACTCATTAACACTGTGCGTTCACCAGCGGTTGAGCGAAGCCGGGTCGTAACTGCGTGATAGCGCGACAGCCGTCGCCGAACTACACGCCTTGTTACAAGGTGAACAGCCCATACCCGGAACGGCGCGCAATCCCCTTTGACGCGCCACAAATACCAGCGGATCCGGATGTCATCACCGCGCAGAGGCAACTGGCTACACTCTCATCACGCGGAAAATAGAAGGATCCTAATCATAAACTTATGAGCGCAACATTTTGATAAACCCCTGGTAGCCTTGCAAACGGGCCGCGGCCACCGGGTCGTTTCTCTGGTGACGTAACTCCCGCATGTTCTGTTGGATTTCTGATGAGGGATGTAATCGTCCATCAAGGCCCAGGCGTATGCCCGTGATATAGGCGACATCGCCCGCGTAAACGCGCCAGATACGCCAGCCTTTTTGCGCATTGAGATGATAGCCATAGGATAAAAGAATGGCGCGGGCCGTAGCTTCAAATCCAGAAGGCACCGCGCGCGTCGACCACGAGAACGTGAGATCATCACCATAACGGCTATAGCGCCCTCCTGATTGCAAGATCACGCGCGTGAGATCGGCATCCAGGTGGGTGTTAACCAGGTTGCTGAGTACAGGACTGGTGGGCGCGCCCTGGGGCAAGACGCTATGAAATGTACATAATCGCGTCAGGATCGAGACAGCGGTTGTATCCCATCCTTCAGCGCGGAAAAAATCACGCACGCGTTGCGCTGGTGTACTGTCGAAGAAATCTTCGATATCGGCAGTCACAACGACGGCCTGACCCTGGTGCGCGCGGGCGTTGTCGGCGATAGAAAAACCACGACGAAAGCCGAGGGCTGCCGGATGCACGGTTAAGCTGTTCAGGTAGGACAGAAGGGCACGTTGGAGGGCCTTCAAAGGTGGTGATGGCGCGTAGATATGCCTGGGGCTACCATCCCGTTTTTCACAGCGCAGTGGGCGATAGTAATACCGTCCTCCTGGCCACCCGGAACGGAAACGCAACAAGGTAGCGGAGGGGACGTCCATCAGCAAGCTAAGCCGAAATACCTGGGGCGTCTCAAATATGTCCTCACGGCACATTTTTGTCGTAGAGACACTGAATATCCCCATTAACCTTGCCAGTACGGAGGCCATTTTCAGCTTTCCTTATGCCCCAACAAGTGATCCAGGCCGGGAAGGATCAAGACGTTACCCTCTTTAGACGCCAGTTTGACCAGTGTTTCCAGTTCTTGCAGGCGCATAATGGCGGGGCTTTCGTGAATGATTTTGGCGGTGTTGGCCTTGGCGCGGGCGGCGGCAGTTTCGTGACGGGCGGCAATCAATGCAGCCTTCCCAGAACGGTCGGCTTCAATTTCCTGCAAGAAGACGCGTTGGACACTACCGGGCAATATCACATCCTTGACGCCTACTCGATGGACGGCCACACCGTAGCCCGCGGCCTGTTCCACCACGGCTTCATAAAGCTGTGTGCTGAGGGCCTCGCGATCAGCAAGCAAGTCATCTACACTGCGGGTGCTGATGGTCTCGCGCAGCGACAGTTGCAAATCCTGGTAAAGCCGCTCGACGTAACTATCCACTTTGTGCAAGGCTAACGCTGGGTCTGTCACCGCGTACTGCGCGATGAGAGTCACGCGCACCGGCACTTTATCGGTAGTCAGTACCTCTTGTCCACTGATAGTCTGGCTTACCTCACGCAGGCTGACCTTATGAATCACGCGATGTTGCCATTGCCAAAGCCGGTAACGCCCCGGCCCTAATACTTTGAGAAACCGGCCCTTTTCATAAAGGAGTCCCCGCTCATATTCCCAAACCACCACCACTTCGGTTAATCTTTCCGCCATTATTCCTCCTACTGAATTGGTAACCGTTATTTAAAATTTGAAATTTCCCGCAGTCCCTCGGGCCGGCCTGGCGAGCATTGGGCGGAGACGGCATTAAGGATAAGAAGGAGCGAAGAAAAACAGCCCTCCACTCTCTCCAAATCCGGTATCCTACCGCCCGCAAGGCCCAAAGGTCGCTGCCCGCACGCCGGAGCATAGGGGCGGCGGCCGGCCGTAGGGAATAGCGGGTATAGTGGCGCTGCGCGCCACTATACCCTAATGTCTCCTAGCCGCGGTACACTCTGACCTACCGGCGAGCGCCGCTGGAGTTCAGTAAGATTATTATACGCTTGAGTACGCGTAAATCCAAATAGGAGCATGGTTATTAAAACCCTATATCCTGTTTCACAATTAAACGCAAAGCCCTTAATGTACCTGCTTTACCCAACTATATGTCAGATACTTCTTTTTAAATCCGGCCGCCATATAGAAATCCTGTCCCGAACCAACCCACATTTCCTTTGCTCCCAGGGCGGCAACGCGGCGAATGGCTTCGGTGACTACAGCCCGTGCTAACCCACGTCGCCGGTAACCGGGGATTGTGCCCACGGGCTCCAGTATGCCTATCTGGTTTTGTGCGTCATACCAGGCGATACAGAAGGAGACATACTCCCCTTCTGGGCTGACGATGTAGAGATCCAAGTCCTTCCGGTAATCCGGGGCCTTTTGCAGTTCTGCGTAAGTTGCCGCGCTGGGCCAGTCTTTAGGATCAGGATGATTAAACCCCAGGCCAAAGGCTTTACCCCGCAAGGCCAGCTTGTTTTCATCGGCCATGGACTTGATCTTAAATCCTTCCGGTAACTTAGGTTCCGGCAAGGGCTGTGCAACGATGAAAACAGAATCGTCACCAGGCCATTCCGTATTTTTCTGATAGCCTCGTTCTTGCGCGGCATCCTGGAATACAATGTCTGCATCCTGGACCGGCGTTCGGAATTTACCGTCGTAGCCGAAGGTGGCCTCTGCATACGTTAACATCTCGTCCAGCAAGCCATCATAATCTGGATGGCGTTGGATAAAGGCTTCCCCAAGCACTTGAGCAAAATGAGGATCGGAATGTTCGCAATTGACGACACCCACAATCCCATCCTTATCACTTTCCCAGATGCCAATAGTTTCTTCCCATACCCGAATGTTTTCCGCGCTCTGCTCCGGGTCAGGATCACCCAACATCGAACTGACGAAATAGCGCGCATAATTCCAACGTTCCAGTCGCCAATTAGAGAGCTTGCCAAACCATGGATATGTTTGGACCAGCAAATCACGGACGCGTAAAAAATCCCTCTCAGGATTGTATTTTCTAAATTTCACTGTCATTGTTGACTTTCCTGAAAATAGCCCTATTTACCACAGAGTCGCAGAGGACGCGGAGAAAATTTCAAATGATGTGTAAGAAAATCTATTGTTGCATTCTAAAAGATTAATTTTCTTAAGTTCTGGTTTATAATCTCTGCGACCTCCGTGTCTCTGCGGTGAGATTTCCAATTTTTT
>JAFGFI010000445.1 GCA_016931185.1 Anaerolineae bacterium | reverse complement strand
TCCCGGAAGCTGGTGTTCGCTTCCGGGAAGGTGAGTGGGGAGCGGATGTATTCAGACCTTCCCGGAAACTCGGAAGCTTCCGGGAAGGAAGAGAGGGGGAACCCGCGCAGCCTTGGTCCTTTCCGGAAGCTGGTGTTCGCTTCCGGGAAGGTGGGATGGGGAGCGGATGTATTCAGACCTTCCCGGAAGCTTCCGGGCTTCCGGGAAGGAAGAGGGTATTAAGGAGGAATTGTGCCGCAACGAAAAGTATCATTCTATCAAGATGGAGTCTATCACATTTACAATCGTGGGGCGGGACGCCAGAATATCTTCCGTGAAGCGCGTAATTATATTTACCTTTTGAAGTTACTCAAAACTGTAATGAACGAGTGTCAGATATCCGTGATCGCATATTGTCTACTTCCAAATCATTATCACTGGTTGCTGCAACAGAATGGGGAAGTGCCGGTTTCTAAAGCGGTCGCCCGGGTATTTGGTAGCTATTCCCAAGCCTTTAACAAAACCTATCAACGGACCGGAACGCTGTTTGAGGGAAATTTTAAGGCGATTGAAGTGGATAGCGAAAGTTATTTCCTTGCGCTGTGCCGTTATATTCATAGGAATCCGGTACAGCATGGATTTGTTGCTGCGCCTGAGGATTGGCCTTATTCTAATTATCTGGAATGGATGGGTCAGCGTGCTGGTACATTGGTGGACCGGGAATTGGTACGTGAGTATTTCCCCACGTCGCAACTGTATGCGGAGTTTATTAACGCTCAGGAAGATGAGAGTTTCCTAAACGGGATAGTACAAGGTGGGATGGAAGACGATGTTTAATGAGGCAAATACGGTAGAGAGAATGATTCGGGATGTGTTATGTGGGGATCATTTGCACCTGCCGGGAAGTTCAGAAGCTTCCCGGAAGGGAGAAGAGGTAAGAGAAGCCCGCGTATCTTATGGCCTGGGCTGGCACTACATCCCCGCGCAGCAACTCCCCCGCCGCCTGCAAGATGTCTTCGTCGAGGACTACGTGCGCGCCAGCCTCATCCGCCTCAATCCATCCATCGCCGCCGCTCCTTCACGCGCTGACGAGGTACTCTACAAACTGCGCGCCATCGTGTTGGCCGTGCGCAGTGATGGCCTTATCCGCGCCAACGAGGAATTCACCGCCTGGCTGCGCGGGGAACGCTCGCTGCCTTTCGGTGAAAACTATGAGCATGTCACCATTCGCCTGCTCGATTACGAGAACCTTGACCAGAACCAATATACCGTCACCACACAATACACCTTCCGGGCCGGAGGCGCTGAACGCCGCGCCGACTTAATGCTGCTCATCAACGGCTTTCCTCTCGTCCTCATCGAGGCTAAGACGCCCGTCCGCGATGCCGTCAGTTGGGTGGATGGCGCGCTGCAAGTTCACAACGACTACGAACGCTTTGTGCCGGAACTGTTCACCTGCAACGTCTTTAGTATTGCCACCGAGGGGAAGGATTTGCGCTATGGGGGGATTCGCGTGCCGGTGGAGTTGTGGGGACCGTGGCGGGTTGAGGGGCAAGGGGGCAAAGGGGCAGGGGAGCAGGGGAGTGAGGGAGGGCAGAAAATCCCCCCTGGTAGAGGAGAACTAAAGGGGGGGCAAGGGTTGGCCTACGTCAAACAGTGCTTGCAATCGCTGCTACGGCCCTCGGTGATTTTGGATATGCTCGCGCATTTCACGCTCTTTGCGACCGATAAGCAGAAACGCCGCCTCAAGATCGTGTGCCGCTACCAGCAATATGAAGCCGCGAACCAGATTGTGGAGCGCGTGCTGGCGGGTTGGCCGCGCAAGGGGTTGATCTGGCACTTCCAGGGGTCGGGCAAGAGCTTGCTGATGGTCTTCGCGGCGCAAAAGCTGCGCTTACAACCGGCATTGCGCAACCCCGCCGTGCTGATCGTGGTGGATCGCATTGACCTCGATGCCCAGATCAGCGCGACCTTCCACGCGGGCGACATCCCCAACCTGGTCAAAGCCGAAAGCCGCGAAGAATTGGAACGGCTGCTCCAACAGGATATTCGCAAGATCATCATCACCACCATCTTCAAGTTCGGTGAGGCCGAGGGCGTACTGAACGACCGTGCCAACATCGTGGTCATGGTGGATGAAGCCCACCGCACGCAGGAGGGCGATCTGGGCATAAAGATGCGGGCCGCGCTGCCCAATGCCTTCCTCTTCGGGCTGACGGGCACCCCCATTAACCGCCGCGACCACAACACCTTCTATGCCTTCGGCGCAACCGAAGACGCACGCGGCTATCTGAGCCGCTACGGGTTTGAAGAATCTATCCGCGACGGGGCCACGCTGCCCCTGCACTTCGAGCCACGCCTGATGGAACTGCACATTGACAAAGATGCCATTGACGAAGCCTACGCGGACCTTACCGGTAGTCTCACCGACCTCGACCGCGAGACCCTGACCCGCGCCGCCTCCAAGATGGCCGTGCTGGTGAAACTCCCGGAGCGTATCCAGGCCATCTGCGCCGACATCGCCGCCCATTTCCGCGCCAATGTGCTGCCCAACGGCTTCAAAGGGATGGTGGTCACGTTCGACCAAGAAAGCTGTCTGCTCTACAAGGCTGAACTGGACCAACATTTAGCCCCGGAAGCCAGCGAGATCGTCATCTCCGTCTCGGGCAAAGAGCGTGAAGACGCCCGTTACCAACCTTACAAACGCACCCGCGACCAGGAAGAGTCGCTCCTTGATCGCTTCCGCGACCCTAACGACCCGCTGCAACTGCTCATCGTCACCGCCAAGTTGCTGACCGGCTTCGATGCGCCCATCTTGCAAGCCCTGTACCTGGACAAGCCGATGCGCGATCACACGCTCCTACAAGCCATTACGCGCACGAACCGCACTTACGGGGAGAAAAAGACCCACGGCCTGATTGTGGATTACCTGGGGGTCTTCGATGATGTGGCGAAGTCGCTGGAATTTGACGAGGAAGGGATGCGCCAGGTCGTTTCGGATATCGCCAACCTCAAGACCAAGCTCCCGGCGGCGATGCAACAATGCCTCACATACTTCGTCGGCGTAGACCGTACCCTCAGCGGCTATGAGGGTCTGATTGCCGCGCAGGAATGCCTGCCCAACAACGCGGTGCGGGATACCTTCGCCGCCGATTACAGCGTCCTTTCGCAACTCTGGGAGGCTCTCTCGCCCGACCCACTGCTGCAAGAGTACGAGACGGACTATCGCTGGCTGTCGCAGGTCTATGTCTCCGTGCAGCCGACGACAGGCACGGGCCAGTTGATATGGCACGCGCTTGGTGCGAAGACCATCGAACTCATCCATCAACATGTCCACGTCGAAGCCATCCATGACGATCTGGAAGAGATTGTCTTGGATGCTGAATTGTTGGAAGCGGTACTCAACACGCCCAATCCGGGCAACAAGGGTAAGGAAATCGAGATTAAGCTGGCCCAACGGTTGCGTAAACACCGGGGCGATCCACGTTTCCGCGCTCTTTCGGAGCGGCTGGAAGCCCTCAGGGAACGGCACGAGCAGGGCCAACTGCACAGCCTGGAATTCCTCAAGGAACTCCTCGACCTGGCGCGGGATGTCGTCCACACGGAGCGGGAGACGCCGCAAGAGGAGGATGAAGATTTGGGCAAAGCCGCCCTCACCGAACTCTTTGAAGCGGCCCGCAACGCCGATACGCCGGTGATGGTGGAGCGCGTGGTCAACGACATTGACGAGATCGTGCGTCTCGTCCGCTTCCCCGATTGGCAACACACCAGCGCCGGGGAGCGCGAAGTGCGGAAAGCCCTGCGCAAGACGCTGTTTAAGTATAAGCTGCATCAAGACACGGAATTGTTCGAGAAGGCGTATGGGTATATTCGGCAGTATTATTGAAATTGAGAGGAACATATGCGCATACTTGTAAGGAATACCGCAGCTCAAGATTGGAAACTGGTGGAGCCGGCTGAGTATAACAATGAAGCTGAGTTACAGAGGTTATTGGCGGAATCGCCAGCATTGATCTCTGTGGGTGAAATTCGCGAAGGAATAGGACCGCTGGTAGTTGCAGTAAGTGAATTCGGGTTACCCGGCTCTGGGTCCACCGATCTGCTAGCTTTCAGTGCCGAAGGCGCTATTGCAGTGATTGAGTGTAAGTTAGCTAACAATGCCGAGATCAAACGCAAAGTGGTGGGGCAAATCCTGGAATACGGTGCCTATCTCTGGGGGATGACTTATGAAGATGTAGATGCGCAGGTCTACCAGCGACGCGGCGCGCGGTTAGCTGACCTAGTGTCTCAAGCAGTAGATGAAGAAGCGTGGGATGAGGAAGCTTTCCGCAGTAATGTTACTCACGCGCTCAAACGGGGAGACTTTCTCTTAATTGTAACCGTGGATGCGATCAACGAAGAATTAAACCGGACAATCCAGTTCCTCAACGGTTGCGGCAGCCCGACGTTTACATTCAGTGCATTGGAGATGCGCCGTTTTCACAATGGCGAAATTGAGATGTTAGTCCCTTATGTTCATGGCATTGCGCCTACGACAAGCCCTGCCGCAACAGAGAAAGGTAGGCAACAATGGAACGAAAGAACCTTCTTTCAGACAGCACACGATGAATTATCTGAAGAAGTAGTTAATGTAATTCAAGCCCTGTATGATTGGACGAAAAAGCAAGCGGATGACATCGGCTGGGGCACAGGAAAATATGGAGGGTCTTTCATCTTCTATTACCGCGTGAATAATAATCATAATTCCATTTTCTATGTGACAACTCGTGGGATTTTATGGTTTACTAACAAGCTTTCCGCAGGAGAGATTTCACAAGCTGCACTGATGGAGTTTTGTGAAACCCTCGGCAGCTATTCGGGTTTCGCGCCTATCATAGAAAAGCTTACCGACGCTAAAGCAGCTTATATTAAAATTCAGGAAGTATTTGTCAAACAACCTGAGGCACTGGCGCAATTCAAATCTGCTGTGCTTCGGCTCGGTAAACACCTTCACGCTGAAGCTGAGCTATAAACAGGAAGCACAGTAATAAGGAGAATCATAGATGAAGGATATACACGATAACGCTATACTCTTCCATTCCTTCTATCATTTGCGCTATGAATTGATGATACAATGCATACAGTAGCAATACAGGCTTCACATTTGCCAAACGCGCTTGCCAACGATAGATACTGTTCTTCCCAACGTGAAACGTATCGCTCGTGGCATTGATGCCCATGCCGTTGTTGAGTGCATCCAACACCAGTTGAATGAAGCTCAATGGGCGTCTCAACCTGGCCAGGGGTGTCCCTTTAGTCTCACTGAAGTAGGCTCCGCATGCTTGACATTTATACTCTGCGCTCTTGGTTAATCCCGACCTCGGCCGCGAGCAACTGTGGCGATGGGAAGATCGCTGTGCCGTGCATTGGCCAGCGCGGGTTGATTTCCGTCTGCTAAACTTGACCCCCCTCACGTTCTGTTATGAGGCAATGACTTAGTTTTGTGCGCGATTACCGTTTTCTGTGATCTGCTCCAGACAGAAACGGGGTTTGAGTGTATTTTTTCATTGGCGGGCGTAGCCCGCCAATGAAAAAATACCTCTTTCCTGCGGCTTTAGCCGCTTTGCTGCCATCAATGGCGCCGTTTGCTCACAAAACTAAACGTATACAAAAAATTATTCCGGTAATCTTATCAGCGGCGGACACATGTGCTACAACACCACGCTCGCTTGAGCGAGCTTCCAAAGTCCCGTTTACGGGGCGTATGTCTGTAGGCCGGTGATTGATCACCGGGCAGGGGGTATACCCTATTACCTGTTTATTTTCTTAACTTTTATCAAACCTCTCAGAAGGATACTATCCCTACGTCAATTCCGGCAGATCCTCAAATTCCCCGATCTCCACCAGGTACATATTCGAGTAAGCGGTCAGATCCGAACTGTAAAGAATGGCCTTCCCATCGGGCGTAAAGCGAGGGTGAGGGTGGGCGTGCTGGTCGTTGAAGGTGCTGCGGTGGTAGGCCAGGATGCGCGGGCCGACGTAGCGCTCGCCATCCCACTTGAAGAGCTGAATGTAGGGCCGGGCCGCGCTCTCGCTGGTGAAGACGAAGGCTGCTGTACCGTCACCCACAATCAGCTTTTCGTCCAGGCTGTGAAAGTGCGTGGAATGGAAGGGGAAAAGATCCTCTACCCAGCCGGTGTTATCCCACTTGATATGCCCGAAGACGTGCTTACCTGATTCGTCCCGTGGCCGTCCGTGATAGCCGATGTGCTCGCCATCGGCAAACCAATACTCGTGTCCGATGGAATAATCACCCTCCTGCGGGCGGATCTTCCAGGTTTCGCCCGTCTGGATGTTCAAGCCCCAGATCCGCTGATCGATCCAGTTCCAGGGGCCTTCGTGGCAGTAGGTCAGAATATCGGGCACGGCGGGCGAGGTGTTGACGTGGCCCATATAGCGGTGGTCTTCGTGTATGATCTCCGTTTTGCCCGTGGCGATCTCGATCCGCGCAATCTGGCTCAAGGGCTTGAGGTGAAAATACTCGCGGAAACGGGAATAAGAATAGGAAATGCTTGGCTTGTCCTCCGGTTGCTCCTCCATCAACATCGTGCAGATATATTTGCCATCCGCCGTAGGATTGGCGCGTCCACGGGCCAACATTGGCCCGCGCATCTCACAGATCACGCGCTCGGCCAGGGTGTCCAAGTTTAGCTCAACCAGCCGGTCCTTCCACCAGAAATAGAGCGCATTGTTGATCAAACTCACGCACCCCCCTGGCCGCCCGCGCCCCTGGAGATCGGTCATCTGGGTGATCTTGCCGTCATCCAGATCATAGCGGAACAGATTGCTCTGATTCTCCCGGTCGGAAGTGAAGACCATCGAGCGATTGGCGTTGAACCAGCATGGGTCAGTAAAATAAAAATGGTTACTATGCCCAAGATAATTCGTCAACTGCACAACCTCGCGGCCACTGTACGTGTCGTTATACCGGAACTGCGGATCCTGATACACACGTCCTTTGCTCATTGATACCTCCAATTGTTAGAAAAAATAATTTTATGCGTAAAACGTTATTCGTAGGTGGGTTGCGTCACCTTGTCACCTTGTCACCCTTGCCCTCCGCTCCCCTGCCCTCTTGCCCCCCTGCCCCCTTGTCTCCTACTCAAACGCCGGCCCCCCCATCCCACTAATACACGAAGCGTCCGGGGATTGCCAGGGATCGCGCAGGAAGGCGATGGCGATGTCAAGGGCGCACTCGCTTTGCCCGATGCTCGGTGTGTGGCCCTGACCGGGGAATTCAAAGAAATAGCTCTGCCTCAGATTGGCGGTGAGTTGCTGTCCATACGCAGGGGGGGTGACCGGGTCGTACTCCCCGGATAGGATGAGGGCAGGGATATCGCTTACCACCGGTTCATCCTCGCGGGGATCGAAAGGCGCGACGCCCCATGCATTACAGATCGCGTAAAGGGTGCTCGGCAATCCAAATACGCTTTGATTGGCAAAGGTTTCCAGATCGGGATAGGCTGCATAATCCTGGGCGAGTTGTTCTGCTGTGGTCGCAAATGCTTCTTCGTGGCAGTTCACCGAAGTCATCATCCCGGTACTGACCCCGTCTTCCATCCCAATCGCCAAGCCCATAAACAAACTGACCAGGCGATAATCGCCATGGTAAGTATTATAAATCATAACCGGGATGAAGGGGATAACGTCGGAAGCATAGGCCGCGACAAAGATGGCCTGGGTAAACACAACTCCTGTCAGCGTTGCCTTGTAACGGCGATTCGTGTCGGGGTCGCTGACCCATAGCTCGGCCGGCTCTGTATTTAATCGCTCAATCAGTTCGTAATACGTGGTTTCCAGTTGCGGATAGTTCGCCCGGCATGACCGGTCGGCAGCGCAGCCGTCAAATATCTTGCGCAGCAGCCGGTCGGCATTGGCGGCGTAACCGTTGTAGGTATCTACCTCTACCGGAACCGCCGAATCCAGCACCGCGCTGCGTACCAGGTCCGGGAAATCACGCATCACGGTGAGGGCCAGCCGCGTGCCATAGGAGCCACCGTACAGGTTGATCTGTGTATATCCCAGGACGGCGGCGATGTCCTTCACGTCGGCTGCGCTGGCTGCGCTGGTGTAGGCCGCCAGATTGACCCCGTGATTGACCAATCGTTTGCGGCAGCGTTCCATCGCTGTCGTGAATGCTTCTGCTTGTTCCTCTGCCGAGAACGCGCGTTCCAGGTCGGTGCGTGCTGCCGAGGTGTATTCCGGGCAATCCAGTTCCGGCTCCGAGATACCGGTTCCCCGTTGATCGAATACAATGAAGTCCCGCTCCGCCACTATAGGCCGGATGTAATCATCGTAAATTTGCACGATCTCTTCTACCGCTGCGCCGCCAGGCCCGCCGGAGAGGTAGATGGCGGGGTCGGCGGCGGGGTTGGCGTTGGTGCTGCGATACACGGCGACCGCTAAGAGGATAGTGTCATTAGTGTCTGCCGCGCGATCTTCCGGCACCGAGATGTAGCCACATTCGACTGTGACCGGTGACTCAAATGTGCAGTCGCCAGGAACATAGGTGTAGGGAGGAATCCAACCCGGCGGCGTTGGGCTAGGCTTGGGCGTCCATGTCGGCGCTGCCGGTCTGGGTGTAGGTGTCTGTGGTACCGGAGTGGCAGTTGAATCTGTCTTCGGTTCCGCATCGACCATCATAGTTTGTAATGGTTGTGATGGCGGTGTTCCTGCCATCGCCCGCAATGCCTGGTTGACTATCACTCCGCCCAACATAGCCACGACCAGCAAATCTACGACTGCAAAGGCCGCGAGAATGATCTTTTGATTTTTGGTTAAGCCCATAATGTCTCCATAAGTAATTCAGGTTACCTCATTGTAATACGTAAAATAGTAGGGGGCAACTTTCTAGAGGGTGGGCAATGTCGCCGAGGTTTCTATACCTCGTTTTGGGATTGAGAACGGGGGGCGCGCTATGGAAAGCGCGGGTACAGGTGCGAACGGGGAGCGCGCTATGGAAAGCGCGGCTACAAGAAGGCGCGGCTACAGGTGATAACGGGGGACGCGCTATGGAAAGCGCGGCTACAGGTGATAACGGGGGACGCGCTATGGATAGCGCGGCTACAAGTGATAACGGGGAGCGCGCTATGGATAGCGCGGCTACAAGAAGGCGCGGGTACAGAAGAAACCAGGTTTTGGCGGATGCAAGCATCCGTGGAAAAACCTGGTTTTGGAGTTGCTGTTTATGAAGGGGCAAAGGATTATATTTCACGTATTACGTCTTTATAACACCGCCTTCAAATACCGTCCCGTATATGACGCTTCCACTGCCGCCACATTCTCCGGCGTGCCTTGCGCAACGATGCTCCCCCCCGCGTCGCCGCCGTCAGGACCGAGATCGATAATCCAGTCGGCGGTTTTAACCACGTCCAGGTGGTGTTCGATGACGATCACCGTGTGGCCCACGTCCACCAGGCGGTTGAGACTCACCAGCAGTTTCTCGATGTCGGCGGCGTGGAGGCCTGTGGTCGGCTCGTCCAGGATATAGACGTTGTGTGCCCCACGCTTGATCTTGCCTAGCTCGTGCGCCAGCTTGACGCGCTGTGCTTCTCCGCCGGAGAGTTTGGTTGCCGGATGGCCCAACTTGAGGTAACCCAGGCCTAATTCGCACATAGTGTTGAGCTTGTGATGAATGTAACGGTGGTTGGCGAAGAAATCCGCTGCTTCCTCAATGGACATCTCCAACACATCACCGATGCTTTTTCCCTTATACTTGACTTCCAGCGTCTCTGCATTGTAGCGCGCGCCTTTGCATACCGGGCAGATCGTTTCTACGTCGGCCATAAATTGCAACTTTGTGCGTAAGTAGCCTTCCCCCGAACACTCCTCGCAGTGGCCTTCCTTGACGTTGAAGCTGAAGCGCGACGGGCCGTAGCCCCGCGCCTGCGCATCCGGTGTGCCGGCGAATACCTGGCGGATGGCGTTGTAGACGCCGATGTAGGTGGCCGGGTTGGAACGTGGTGTGCGCCCGATGGGCGTTTGGTCAATGTGGATCACGTCGCTGATGTATTCCACCCCCTCAATGGCGCGGTGTTTACCCGGTAGCACGCGGTGGTCGTGGAGGAGTGCATAGAGCTTCTTGTAGAGGATCTCGTGAACAAGGCTGCTCTTGCCACTGCCGCTCACGCCCGTGATGCAGATGAGGAGACCCAGTGGCAAGGTCACGTCGAGGTTACGTAGATTATTCTCTCGCGCGCCCCGGATGACCAGGTTGTGACCGTTGGGGTTGCGGCGTGTATTGGGCAGGGGGATGCGGGCAGTACCATCAAGGTATTGTCCCGTGAGCGATGCCGGGTGGTGTAGTACACTATTTACCGGGCCGCACAGCACGACCTCACCCCCATGCTCGCCCGGTCCCGGCCCCATCTCAATGAGGTGGTCGGCAGCACGGATGATGGCCTCGTCGTGTTCCACCACGACTACGCTGTTACCCAGGTCGCGCAGCCGGTGCAGCGTCTCCACCATCTTGCGCGTGTCATAGGGGTGTAGCCCGATGGTCGGTTCGTCCAGCACATAGAGCATTCCCATCAGATCCGATCCGATCTGCGTGGAGAGCCGTATGCGCTGCGACTCTCCTCCGGAGAGCGTGTTCGAGGGACGGTTGAGTGTCAGGTAATCGAGGCCGATGTCGAGCAACAATTGCACGCGGCGTATGATCTCGCGCACGATCTGTGTCCCTGCTTCGCGTTTCTTCTCTGGAATGGGGATGTCCTCTAGGAAAGCGATGAGGTCGGGATAGGGCATCTCGCCCAATTCATGGATCGTTTTCCCCCCGATGGTGACGAAGAAACGTTGTGGTTTGAGTCGCTTGCCGCCACAATCGGGGCAAGTGTGCTCCACCATTACCTTCTTGAGCCATTCGTCCATCCAGGTATTGAAACGTCCCTCTTTGCGATAGCGGCGGTAGTTGCGCTCGATGAAATTGATGATACCTCCAAAGCGCATCTCGCGTCCCTCCCAACGCTCACCCGTCTTTGCGCCGGGCGGCAGCACGACGGGAAACTTCTCGCCTTTCGTGCCATAGAAGAGAATGTTTACTATCTCTGATGGCAGGTCTTTGAAAGGCGTGTCCACGCTGAAGCCGTAATGCTGTGCCACGCTATAGACCATGCGCCCCGTCCAGTTGTTCTTGTCGTAGTTGAGGGCCTCTTTGGAGAAAGCTCCCCCCGCGATACTGCGATCCGGATCTACAACCAACAACTCCGGATGGACACTGCGATACGTTCCCAGTCCCAGGCATGTTACGCACGAACTTGACCCCGACGGCAGATTAAAACTGAAATATTGTGCCTCCATCTCGCCCATCACGATATTGTGGTCGGGACACGCGGAATACGGGATACGGGATACGGGATACGGAGATTGGTGGCCGGCAGTCATAATGTGAATACTGATAAAGCCCTCTCCTAATAGTAAGCCGTGTTCTAATGAGGCCAGAACTTGTTTATCCATGCCCGCTTTGATAGCGAAGCGATCCACCAGGATATCAATCTGGTAATCTTCCTCCTCCTCCAGGTTGATTTCCTGGCTGATGTCCACGAAGCGACCGTCGATGTAGGCGCGGCGGTAACCGCGCGTGCGGACTTCATCAAAGAGATAGGCGTAGTCCTCGCCATAGATCTTGAAGACGGGTGCGCGGACCTCAACCTCCGTCCCCTCCGGCAGTGTCATCAGGTGATCCAGCATTTGCTGCGGGCTTCGGACGGGGACTTCTGCGCCACAGTACGGGCAGTGGGCCATACCGATGGTCGCGTAGAGCATTCGCAGGTAGTCGTAGATGTCGGTCATCGTGCCCACGGTGGAGCGCGGGTTACGTATCGTAGTCTTTTGTTCGATGGAGATGACGGGCGACAGTCCCATTACAAAGTCCACATTGGGCTTCTTGAGCTGCGACACGAACTTTTTCGCAAATGTAGACATAGATTCCAGGAAGCGACGCTGCCCCTCGGCGTAAACAGTATCGAACGCCAGTGACGACTTTCCAGATCCACTTACTCCAGTGATGACTACCAATTGGTTGCGTGGAATGTCAACGGTGATGTTTTTTAAGTTATGTTCCTTCGCGCCTTGTACAGTTATCGTATCTCGCATAGTTCCTCCATAGAACGTAATTCGTAATCCGTGATGCATGATTTGTCATGTTTCGCGCATCACGTATCATTCCCACATCTCCGGGCCTTGGTCGTAATAATATGCCGGCTCGTCCACCGTGACACGGCTTTTGCGGGTGAGGCGGAGAGGGGAGGCGAGTTTTTCGATGAAGCCGTGGTCGGCCAACCACTCGTAAGCGAAGCCCAGGTCGCTAGTCTGCGTCTTCTTGTGGAAATATGTACTCATCTCGGTGGCGGTGCGCGGGTTATCTCCCTCCGCAAGGTAATCAAATACCGGCGCGAAGAGCATCTGTGCGCGAGCTTCCAGGTAGCCTTCTACTGCTTCGAGTACACTCTCGATGGTCTGTGCCGTCTTTGGCCCATTGATCAGGTCTACGTAGACAGCCTGGAAGAACTCTGGGTTGAAGACAAGCGCCTGGTCTAACGCTTCGCGTCCTGGGGCCTCGCCGTTGAGGACTACCTCGACGCGGGCCAGTGCGTTGACGGTCATCAGTAGCCACAAGAAACTGTAATTGATATCGTGTTTGGCATAGAGCCATTTGTGCGCCTTCTCCAATGGGTAGAGTACACCCGCTGCTGTGCGCAAGAGCTGGAAAGGCAAGTCCCGTTCGCCGATCTGCGCCGATTCATCAAGCCACGCCGCGATAGAGTCATCTTTGGTAAAGAGTAACTTGAATTGGGATCGGATTGAGTGCAGTGTCGAGCCTTGTAACGTCCCTTCCAGCGCGCGTTTGAAATCGTTGCGCGGGTAGACTTCGGCGAAGACGTTGATGCCGTCCGCACTTATCCAGACATGATCCGGGGCGCGATTCTGCGGGTCGTCGCGCACGACGATCATCAAGTCAATGTCTGATTTCTCCCATGGTTCCCCCCGTGCCAGACTCCCATAAAGCACGACTGCTAAGACATAGTAATCCTCTTCTAGCTTCGCCGTCAGTTTATCCAGTGCAGCCCAATACCGGTGTTGCGTTTGTTCTTTGGTTTCCATACAGTGTCTAATCCTCCAGGCATAGTCATAAGTCGCAGATCAAAGGTCAGGAGCTCCTCAGCCAACCATCCTATAGCTATATGGCACTTGTGGTGAGAATGTGACAGGTGTGTTCGGGGGTATCGGCTACTGTATTGGGGAATTATAGAGAGAAGAAATATACGGACGTAAAACGTAAAATCTGCTGGCGTTTCATTTTACGCTTCTGCGGCCGGTGGTCATCCTTAAGCCGGAAGCCTCTTCCGCCGGAAGCCTCTTCCACCCGGCGCTGATGAGCATCAGGATACCGGGGAGCAGGATAAGGCCCATGAGCAGAAGCCAGGGAGAGAGATCTCGGAGCATAATCTTTGTGGTAAGCCACAATTTCTTAAGGGCAGTGTCGGATTGGTCGTCAGGCTCTAAGGATAGACGCCACTCGCGATCCAGGGTGGTGAGATCGCGATCCAGGGCTTGTTGGATCCCGGCGGAGCAATTCAGACCATCGGCATAAGCATCTAGCAGCGCGCGAATGTCCGACCAACCGTAGGTCTGCACGAGGTAGTTGACCAGACTTTGGCTCTGTGCATAAGCGAGAATCGCCTGATCTGTCTCTGTGGGGAAAGGGTAACATAGTTGTTCCAGGGGGATAAAGCTGCTGTTTTGGCGCGCATTTTCTAACGATAAGGCATACGTGGTATCCGGGCTGCGTTCAAAGTGGGAAGCCAACCCTTCTAGCAGCCATGTTGGTTGTACTTCGTAGGCCTGCGATCCTAGCATGTCGTAGAGTATCTTATGGGTGAGTTCGTGAGGAATATCATTGTTCATTCTGAGGACTGCATCTGTGCTAGATTGAATGACGAGGAGCAGCGCTCCGGTGTCTGGATAGGCATATCCTCCTACCCAGGTGTGCATACTCAGGCGCAGTGCAGATTGTAAGTCGGCGAGCGAGGGATAGACATAGGCCGTGATAGGGTCTGTTGAAGATGTTTTCAAGGTGTATTGGATTTCTGCCAATGCAGTGCGGATAATGTCCAGCGCCGTGACCATCGTAGCTTGTTCACCGGAGACCCAGTGCAGTGTGATATTGTCTTCCTGTAAGGTCTGCCACTCAAAACGATTATCCTCGTAGATGAAAGTTTTTTGAGATGTTTCGTAAGTCTGTCCTTGTGTCTGATATTCCCACCAATAGGTAATTTGTGAAAAGGGCGGGAAAGTGTCCACTCTAAGATCTCGCGTGTATTCTCCCCGCCCTTCGGTTAAAGTTACTGTCTGTACCTGTGTGCGATCGGTGTCAATACGCAGATAAATTGTGGCTTCATTTATCTGGAATGTGGCTGGGAGCAGGAGTTCAAAGGCTGCCGTTTGTCCGAAAGTATATGTATGGGGAGTGGTGACGGAGACCTGACCCTGTATTGCGGGTGTGGTAGTGATGTAGAGGATAAGCAGGCACGTGCCTAGCGCTACCCTTATCCATACAGGTACCCTTCGTTGCGCGTTTATCCTGAATAAATTCAGGATTCCGTTACACAGTTTATGCGAAGTCCTCTTCCTCTTCCTCTTCATCATCGAGTCGGATATCTGTATCCTCATCGTCGTCCTCATACGTGTCTAAATCGACATTAAACCAAGTCTGTATATCCGCATCCGCTTCTTCCCAGGATAACTCACTTTCGCCTGAGAACTCGGTAGGGGGACCAAAGAAGGTGGTGATGTCTCCCCGGTTGAATTCCAACTCTTCTAGGGCTTCCTGTGCGGCCGTTTGTAGGGCTTCATTGGCATCACGCGTATAACGTTCCAGTGTCCTGCGGGCGAGTTCCCCTCCAATTTGTCCTAAAGACCAGAGAGCGGCAGCTTGCACTTCAGAATCGACATCTTCTACTAATTGAATAAGATCGCGCGTAGTTTCATGCAGTTCCAGTTCGCCACAGGCACGGGTAGCTTCGTAACGCATTTCTGGATTTATATTGTTGAGTTCCCGGTGTACGATATTAGCCCAGCGCCGGTTAGCGCTCCGCCCCATTGCAAAGACAGCACTGATCCGCATTTTTTCTTCTGTGTCCGCATACCCTGCCTGGATCAGCTCCGGCACACCGTAATGCTCTGTGTAGGCAAGAGATTCTAGAGCGCATCGTCGCACTTCCAAATCTTCTTGATGCGTTTGATGGCATGTAATGAGTGCATTACTGATTGTTTCAAATGCCTGGGGACGGATTTTGTTCAGTTCTCCTAACAACACAAAACGTCCCAGGGATTGTGCCGCTGCCGCGCGGGTGAGGGGGCTTATGTCTTTTTGAAGGATATATATCAGTCGTGGGATAAGGCGTATATCTTCCTCTTCCTCTAATCCTTGTATCGCTGCTGTCCGGACTTCGCTATCCTCATCTTGAAGCGCGATGTAGAATAGGGCTGAGAAGTCCAATACAAAATCAACCTCAGCCATTTCACCCAGGGTAGTTGTAAGTGTCCGGCGCGCGTCAAGTGGCAGATTAGACCACGCGGCTGATAACCGTTGTACATCTTCCTCTAATATGCCCGATAAACCGCGCAAGTATTTTTTTGACGGTATCTGATGAGCTTGCTCCAGGCTTTCCCATAACTTTTGTGTGTCTTTTGTGGCATTCATCATGTGTTCTTATGGAATTTCTACAGGTACGAAAATATCCAGGGCAGTGATAAAGAGAAACATACTGATTAATATCGCGAACGTGATCATCAAAATGCGCTCTTCCAGTTCTGGCGTTAGGGGTTTGGCGCGGATTTTTTCTATGATACTGAAGAGAATACGACCTCCATCAAGAGCGGGAATGGGAAGCAAGTTAAAGATACCAAGACTGATGCTTAATAAGATGATGTTTTGCAGTAATGGATAAAGTGCCCCCACGGCGATGCTCTCCTGGATGGAGTGTTGGGCTAGGCGACTGATCCCTACAACGCCTACCGGGCGCAATACAGCTAATGGCAGTCGCGCGCGGATGATATAAATTGGCATAATGAGAGTGAAACCGATCATTGTGGCAGTTTGTTGGGTGCCCATAATAAAGGCCTCGTGGAGGGAGTAGTGTTTAAGATCTTGATATCCAATGGTAATACCCATTGCCCCTTCACCTTCAGGCGGGTCGGCGCGTGGAATGAGGGTTTTAACCAACTCCAGGCCATCGCGTTGCAGGGTAACGGCTACGGGTTGGCCTAGTTTTCCCTGGATATATGTGGAAAGCTCTTCTAGGGTCTCAATAGGATAATCATCAAGTTCTAAAATGATATCACCTGATTGTAGTCCCGCGGTTTCGGCTGGAGAATTCGGAGCTATTTGCTGTATGCCTACAGTTTCGGCCGGAATTCCTGTGATGAAAAGCGCGATGGCTAATAGCCACGCCGTAAGAATATTCATCAAAGGGCCACCAAGATAAATTAATATACGCTTGCCTGGCGATTGTGCGTATAAACTGTGCTTTTTTGCTGCTGCTATTTCTGCTATTTCTGCCTCTGTCTTTTCCGGTGCTTCTTTATCCTCTAACTCCGGCCCGGCATACATACTTTCGCCTTCCATTCGTACAAATCCACCTAAAGGCAACCAATTGAGTGTGTATTCGGTCTCTTTAAATGTAAATAACTTCATGATACGTGGTGGGTAGCCGATGCCAAATTCGCGCACCCATACGCCCACTTTTTTGGCTACAAAAAAGTGTCCAATTTCATGCAAGAGGATGAGGGGTACCAAGGCAATTAAAAATCCCAATATCCCACCCGGCATACCTTCAAACAATATAGACATCCTTATCTCCTTAAATCTTTATGATATATCCTGCCTTCCTTTGCAAACTATTATAAGGAAGGCGTTTGCTCGAATTATTCATCTTCTAATCAATATTATACTCGAAGCGATCTTGGTGTCCAGTTTGAGCTTTTCAGATGGTTAGCTGTGTCCAAGTTAAATGCGATAGCCCTGATGATAGTACTTGTATTTAGCGCCTGCTCGGATATACTGCGGGTACAGCCATTATAGGTACACCTTATCCGGTGTGGATGCCGGTATCCGATATCAGGTTAGCGGGGGTATGTGTATTGCACAAGCAAAGTCACTTTCTCATTTTATTTCTACTCATGTTGGGAGTTTTTATTCCTGCTCGTCCTCTCCAAGCACAGGATGATCGTTTGGTCCTGGCATTTTATTATGCATGGTTTGACTGGGATACTTGGGCTAAGGACCTCTCCGATCAACCGGTCACTCCTTATCTTTCGACCGATATTTTTGCGATTGAACGCCATGTGTGCCAGGCGCAGCAGGCCGGCATTGATGCTTTGGTTCAGGCCTGGTATGGCCCTGATGTCGAGAACAACCAGACAGAAACCAATTTCTGGGCGTTGTTAGAGCAATCCCAGGCGCATGGAATGTCTGCCGCTGTTTCTGTGGATATGGGCGACGCTAGCTTTTTGCAAAGTTCTGAAGAGATCTTGTTTGCTCTGTTAACATTGCGAGACCAACACACGCAACACGCGGCCTATTTGCGGGTTGGCAATCGCCCGGTGGTCTTTTTCTGGAAGCAGGAGGAATATTCAGTAGCTTCTTGGGAAGCTATTCGTAACCAGGTAGACCCTGATCATACAATGCTTTGGATTGCGGAGGGGGCGCGTCCGGAGTATTTAACGGTGTTTGATGGCTTATATCTCTATAGTGTGGCCTGGGCAAATGATCCTAGCGCAGTGCTAGTGCGTTGGGGGAATGAAGTGCGGTCATGGCGCCAGACTAACGAGAGTTATCGTTATTGGGTGGCTACAGTGATGCCCGGCTACGATGATCTTGTGACCGGGCGCACGGATGCGTATGTGAGCGAACGGCAAAATGGTGTGTTCTACCGCACTACCTGGGAGGGCGCGATACGCAGTCAGGCGGACTGGGTGGTGATTACCAGCTTTAATGAGTGGTTGGAAGGTACCCAGATCGAACCTGCTGTTGGGTACGGGGATACATATCTGGATTTGACGGCGCAATTAGCAGAGACGTATCGCACTACATCTTATCAAACTCCAACCCCGACAGTGGAGATTCTGCCGACAGACACGCCAGAGGTGCCAACGGATACACCAGAAGTGCCGACAGCGACGCCGGAACCTGTGCTGCCGACGGCGACGGCAACTGTTGTCATTATTCCCACTGCAACACTCACGCCGACGGCCACTCCCTTTCGGTTGTCTACCCCTACCTTAACACCCTCGCCAACTTTTCAACCTACCGCGATTTTACCGCCTGCCCCCACGATAGCCTATGAGGAGAGGATTGTAGTAACCCTTACGCCTGTCAGACCCCGTTTGTTGACAGTAGAAGGTGTTTCTTCCCGGCCTAAAACGTGCGCTCTGTCATTGGTGATCCCTATTGGGTGGGCGCTCGGGGCTTTCTTCTTGCGAAAACATTCATGAGCAAAATAGCCAAGAGCCGTGTGTCAAACACGCGGCTCTTAGCTTACAGGTATTCATGTTAGCCAAAAATTAGCTTTTCGAGATGGCTGATGTCATCTGACGCGACATCGGGGAACCGCAGCCCCCCCTTAACCTTGGCCCCTTGTTCATAGAATTCATACCCCCCCATGCTTAGCATCACGTCCCGCGATCCTTTTAGGATTTGGAATAACCCCCATATTGGACTTTTGGAATAATTGGTATCGAGTACTTGAATCTTGCCCTGTTTGAGGTAGATGGCATCTGCAAATCCTTTGCGATCTGGGTCCGGCGTGACCAGGATAATACGTTTGTCCGTCAGGATAAATTGCCATTGGTTGTAGGATAGCCAATCCTGCGCGGATTCAAATAACAGCAGTAATCCGATGACCGCGCCGCCGGAAGCAAGCATCTCACCTGCATCTGAGTGAATCAAGAACGTGATAAGCAGACCCACTAACGAAAGAATAAGCAAGATCATACCCAACACCCCCAAAGTTTTTGGGACTTGTGCCCGGTAAGGGGCCATACGGATCACCCGTTGAATCGTTTCTCCCTCAAGATAATGTGGCTTAGGGAGGAAACTTTCCAGGAATGGGCGATAGATACGCTCCATTATTTTTCCGAGCGTCTCGCCCACATTCTGGGTAGCAATCCGTCTTGGCTTTCCCTCTTGCGAACTTTTGGATGCGTTTGTATTTTCGCTCACGGTGCTGGAATAATCAGGGTTTGTCCGACTTTGATGGTATCGCCGGTGAGATTATTACGCTGGCGAATCGCGTCAACACTCACACCGTACTGTTGGCTGAGTTTGTACAAAGTGTCACCGGTTTGTACTGTGTGCGTGCGTTCTGCACTTTGTCCTGCCCCGGTTTCGGCTGCAGGGGTAGGCTGTGGGGCGACCGGTGTCGTGTCTGTTGACGGAGCCACTGATGTGGGTTGTGGAGGAATTGGGGTGGATTTCGTGATGGTGGATTCGGCGTTTGTCGCGCTATCCCAAAGTTGCTGGCTTATAGTTTGTAAATCCTTCACATCTTGAGAGTTAGTGGTGTCCTCAACTAACTGTACTGCCCACCAGGGAAGAAATTTTACAGTCATCCAGGCTACCAAAAGTAAAGTCAGAATCACCCCCGCGAAGTAGAACAGGAGTTTGGATAGATTGATAGAGAACATGTCTTTCCTGAAGATTAACCAAAATGCCCAAACTATAGCAACTGCGATGAAGAAAACTGCGATTAGAACTTCAATGTTCATAGTATATGTAACTCCTTTCCATAAATAGATTCTTAAGTTGGATCAGATTGGCCGGCAGATATGCATACATCCGCCGGTACAAAACTTAAAGGGTCCACAAAGCCCGCGTTGGCATTGTCATAAATAGTATAGTGTATGGATGGTGTCGGATTTCTCAATCCGCTGTGACTATTGAGGCCACTGATGACGCCGATAGATTGCCCTGCTTCAATCTTTCCCTCTGCGACTGCATAAGAACGCAGTCCGGTAATCCACACAGTCCATTCCTCATTCTCGATTCGGATTGCCAAATGTCCGAATTCATCTGTATAACGCGTGAGATACCCCGGCAGTGGCGCTAACACGACAGAAGATGTTTCCGGTGCTAAATCAATTCCGGGTAATAATCCGCACGTTAAATCGCCAATTTGTTTAGGGTTGATGAGTAAGGGACTTATTGCAGGGCGTAATGCCGTGTTCCCTGTCGTGTGGGGCAAAATAAAACAATCCCATACTTCTGGACTACGGCAGGTTTGGGCGTCGTCCTTTGTATCAAGAATCACGTCACTCTCACGTTCTAATGTTTTAGTCGTCCAAGTTTTATCTAACACCTCCTGTCCCAACATAATTGGCGCCAGCAAGCCCGCGGGAGCTCCCGGTTCTTGCCGTTGCGCCAGTTGTGCTTGGATGGCTAGATGAATGGGCCACGCGCCTAATGCCTGTAGCCGGTAACGTCGCCCGCTTATATCCGTGAGGATCATATTTTGGTGAGCGGCGTCATAACCATTCATCACGTACCCTGAATCATTAGGGTTGCTCTGTGTCCTAGGTCCCGCGTTATAGTAGAGATAGCAGCGTTTTAACAGATTGGGATTTGTTGTTGTGTAAGTAACTTCAGGACAGTAATTTTTAAAGGTGCGTGCCCCAAGTTGCAACTGGTAGGCTATATTCCAGGCACTGATGGGGCCGGCAGGAAAACAAGGAAGTTCACCCGATGTGACGGCTGTGTGTAATCCCATAATTCCCTCGCAGTTGGTTGGATTCTCTGCCCTGAGTCCACCCTCTTTAAACCATAACACTAAAGGTACGACCGGTGGCACATCCTCAATGTAGGCGACTAACCTGGATATGTTGGCCCATTGTTCTACCTGCTGTTGCTGCGCTGATGTTAAATGGTATCGTGCTGTCCAAATTGTGTGAGTACCAATGCTGATAGTGATGGGCAAGCTGATAAACAGAACCGTATCTATTGCACCACGGAAGAGCGCCTGCAACATTGCCCGCAATTGAATTTTCAAAAACGGCGCCATGTAAAGACGAAACCATTCTATAACCCAACCCGGTATAATACTTGTCAGCCATTCCATTCTAACTGTTATTATAACTTAATATATATGGAATTACAAATTTTGGCAATCATAGCCTTATTTATACAAAAGAACGATCTGTTGCAAGCTGGCTCTACTTTAGACTTTCAGCTTTCTGCTATCAATTCTATCACCTTCCCGGAAGCTACTAGCGGCCTAGTCAACCCGAAAATTTGCAGCATGACTACGTGTTTGGACTACAGATATGTTGGTAGCTTCCGGGAAGGTTCTAATGCGATAGCCCTGTCCTTGCTCCTATTCTTACAATATGGTATAGTAGAAGGATATAAAAGTCAAATTCTTTTAAAGTTTTTCTAAAGACTAAAGACACTTTGAACAGCAAGTTTACTCTGGAAGTTCGCTTTTGCATAGATGGATAACTTCGGGAGAGCGTGTTCAGGGAAGACCTTATATATGAAGGGGGAGGAAGCCGATGCTTAAAACGCATATGTGTGGTGAGTTACGTACTGAACATGAAGGCCAGGTCGTGCAATTGGCCGGGTGGGTGAACTTACGCCGCGATCATGGCGGCGTGATTTTTATTGTGTTGCGGGATCGTGAAGGATTGACGCAGGTTGTGGTTAGTTCTGCTCTTTCACCTGATGCCCATAAAATAGCGACAGAAGTTCGGGCAGAGTACGTGATTGAAGTGCATGGCGTGGTACATAAACGCCCGGCGGAGCAGATAACTCCAGAATGGCCCACGGGGGAGATTGAGGTGGAGGCGACCGCGATTAAAGTACTAAACACATCAAAGTCACCCCCTTTCTATATTTACGAGGATTCCCCGGTGGATGAAGCTTTGCGATTACGTTACCGTTATTTGGACCTGCGTCGTCCACGGATGCAGCGCAATATTATATTGCGGCACAAAGTGGTGCAGTTTATTCGTGAATTTTTAGATCAGCATGGCTTCTTGGAAATCGAGACCCCTTATCTTTTTAAATCAACACCTGAAGGGGCACGGGATTACCTGGTGCCCAGCCGGGTCCATCCGGGAAAATTCTACGCCCTGCCACAGTCTCCTCAACAGCTTAAGCAGTTGCTCATGGTTGCCGGTTTTGAGCGTTATTTTCAAATTGCACGTTGTTTCCGTGACGAAGACTTACGGGGAGATCGTCAATCTGAGTTCACGCAGTTGGATTTGGAAATGTCGTTTGCTGAACGTGATGATATTCTGGACCTGGTTGAGGAAATGTTTACGGCTTTAATTCCTACTGTGACGCCGGAGAAACGTATCCTTTCCCCCTTCCCCCGTCTGACTTATGCGGAAGCCCTTGCGCGTTACGGGAGTGATAAACCTGATTTGCGTTTTGGCATCGAATTAGTAGATTTGACTGAGGCTATGCAAAACAGTGGTTTTGGTGTATTTAGCCAGACGGCCCAGGCTGGCGGACAGATCAAGGCCATCGCGGCTCCTGGTTGCGCTGATTACACCCGTCGTCAACTTGACGAATTGACTGCAATTGCGAAAGGACAAGGGGCGAAAGGCTTGGTAACCCTGGCCTTCCGTGCAGATGGTGTGAAGGGTCCGGTTGCTAAGTATTTGTCTGAGACTGAATTGGCGATGATTGCGGAAAAGACCGGAGTGCAAACGGGAGATCTGGTTTGCGTTGTGGCTGATGACCGCCCGGATGTCTGCGCCCGCGTCGTGGCTGCCTCGCTCTCGGCCTTACGTCTCAATTTCCGTGACCAATTAGGGCTGGTAGATCCGAATTTAATGGCGTTTGGTTGGGTATTGGATTTTCCTATGTTTGAGTGGAATGAGGAGGAAGGGCGTTGGGATGCGGCGCACCATCCTTTCACGATGCCCCGGCCTAATAACTACGAGGCTATGATGGCGGATCCTACGGCGGTACTCTCTGATGCTTATGACCTGGTGTGTAATAGTTATGAATTGGCCTCCGGTAGTATCCGTGTTCATGATCCTAAAATTCAGATGGATATTTTCCGTGTCTTGGGTTATCCAGAGGAAGAAGCCAGGTCGCGCTTTGGACATATGATGGAGGCGTTTTCCTATGGTGCTCCACCTCATGGGGGTATGGCGCCGGGGATTGATCGCCTGGTGATGTTATTGGCTAACGAGGCTGGGATTCGTGAGGTGATAGCCTTCCCCAAAACAACCCAGGCTACGGATTTGATGGCAGATACACCTGCAGCAGCCACGGAACGCCAGTTGAAAGAACTCCACCTTCGGATTGTGGAATAGACTATTGTCTGTATCCGGCGGATGTGGACATCCGGCGGATGTGGACATCCGGCGGATGTGGACATCCGGCGGATGTGGGCATCGGGCGGATGTCTGCGCCCGCTATCTCGGAGGAATGTCAGCTATGCCCTTATTGCTTCAAAGTCCTTCTTTTGAATTGTGGTGGGAGCCGCCGCTTGGAACTTTCCGTTTGGAAAGCCCTGGCCGGATTTTGGAAGGTGTAGTTGGCGTTGAGATGCTTCGGGGGAGACGCGCGTTTACATTAACCACCGATATGCTCACGCTTGCCCGTGTGGAACAGACTGTGATTAGCGACGTGCATGGTACCGCAGAGGAAGCCGTGATCTATTACCAGGAAGTGCGGGGATTGGTGGTGTCCGTACGTATCAGGCTTTATGCTTCACGTCCCTTTGTGCTTTTTAGAGTGTCTGTTACGAATGTGAGTCCTGAATCACTGAATATACGGTACTTTTTCTTTCGTACTACGGCCGGTGGATTTCAATCGCTTGAACTGCCTACTGGATTTTTTTCCAATGGATGGCAATCCTGGTCTCACTCTGGGTTTTTACCTGCTGCTGGAGAGGGAATTTCTCTTCCTTTGCTGCTGAGATTCTTTCAGGGGCCGATGATTCACAATGTGCGAACCCCCTGGCCGCGCAAGGCCGGGAGGTTTTGGAGTGAATCTGTAGGTGTGGTAGTTACTCCACGTGAGGCGTTAGTGCTTGGGGGAGCGTCTTTGGCCGATCAGTTTGTGCAGGTTTATGCAGATTTACGTGGGTCCTGGCGTCCGCGGGATCATCAGGATGTCATGCTGCAATCTCAGTGTGATGATGTCCCCTTGCCGAGCGGAGAAGTACGATCGTCCGAATGGTTTTATCTGGAATGGGTGGCTTCTCCCCACACTGATCCGTTAGCCCAGTATGCACACGCGGTTGCGCGTCAGATGCAGGTCACTTCCCTTAAACCTGCGCCATCTGGGTGGTGTTCCTGGTATATTTTCGGCAGCCAGGTGAGTGAGGCAGATGTTATGAAAAACCTGGCCACAGGGGCTTTGGTTGCCGATGAGTTTCCTTTAGGAGTTATCCAATTAGATGAGGGATATCAATCTATCTGGGGAGATTGGACGACGCGAAATGTTCGTTTCCCGCATGATTTAAAATGGTTGGCCGATCGTATCAAAGGTTCAGGGTTTACACCGGGGTTGTGGCTAGGCCCTCTGACGGCTCATCCCAAATCCAGGTTAGTGACTGAGCATCCTGAGTGGCTTTTGCGTTCTTCCGGTGGGCGGCCGGTGTCACCTGGCCTCATTTCCGGGGTGATTATGCGGGCGTTGGATCCGACACATCCCGGTGTGGAAAATTACTTACGAGAGTTGATTGCATTAGTAGTACAACGTTGGGGATACCGCTACTTAAAACTTGATTTTATGTATGCGGGCGCATTGCCTGGAAAACGTTATAATCCCCGTTTGACACGGGCGCAGGCGATGCGTCAGGCATTCAGTGTAATTCGTGAGGCAGCAGGGGAAGCCACATACTTGCTTGGATGTGGGGCTCCCTTGGGGCCGGCGATCGGTTTGGTGGATGCGATGCGTATTGGGCCAGACACTGCGCCAGCGTGGAATCCCAATTATAACGTTGGATGCTTGTCTTCCCT
>JAFGFI010000444.1 GCA_016931185.1 Anaerolineae bacterium | reverse complement strand
TACCCATTAACGCGGTGTGTTCACCAGCAGTAGGATGAAAATTGAATCCGTAATTCGCTATTCGTAATTCGCTATTTTCAAGGGAGGGAGGTGCTGAACAGAATTGGATATAAGCCGATGAGTCCCGGTAGAAAGTTATGTAAAGTACTAAACTTATAGAGTCATCAAAGGAGGAAGTAAGATGTCTTTTCAGAGGAAAATAAGTCGTCGTGAGATGTTACGTGGCATGTTCGCATTTGCTGGTGCTACCGTACTGGCCGCTTGTACACCAAGTGGTATAGAACCAGGTAAACCTGAGGAAGAAAAGGTCACGTCGGCTCCCCCCGCTGCCGAACCTATCAATCTGAAACTTGCCCTCTGGGGGTCAGCAGAATATGTAAAAGCTTGGGAGGGTATGATTGATGTCTATGAGGAGCAGTCAAATCAAACGACTGTAGAGGTCATTGCGCTGCCCAGTGGTACTGAATTTTATCAGAAGATCCAATTGATGCTTGCTGGGAATAGTCCGCTTGACGTATTTATTGTTGAGGATAAAATGACCCGTTTCTTTGCCAGCAATGGTGTCATTATCCCCATGAACGAGTTTGTTACGACTGACGATCTCAGCAAGTATTATGCCAGCACCGTTGATCCTTTTAAGTGGGAGGGAAAGATATACGGATTACCCCGGCGTGTTAATAATACTGCGGTTTACTACAATAAGACTATGTTTGAGCAAGAAGGTATTGACTTTCCCGCAGAGGGTTGGACACAGGATGACTTCCTTGATGCGGCACAGGCATTGACAAAGAAGTCCGGCGATGAAACCGAAGTATACGGGGCAGACTTCCTGCTCGTGTACCAGCATATCGCGCCGTGGGTTTGGTCGAATGGGGGCGAGTTTTTCACCGAGGATTTTTCCGAATCCCTAGTCACAATGCCGGAAGTCGTAGATACACTCCAATTTGTCGCGGATTTGCGCTATAAGTATGGAGTTATGGCTAAACCCGAAGTCTCGGATGCGATGGAGGGTGTAAATGGCATGTTTATGTCGAAGAAGTTGGCGACAACCGGCGGTGGTTATGGATGTTGGTTGGTGCCAACCTATCGTCAGATCGAAGACTTTGAATGGGATATCGCCCCCCTTCCTAAAGGCCGTGTCAGTAAAACCAATATTGTGTATGCTTCTTGCTTTGCCGTGTCTACTCGTTCCGAGCATCCAGCCGAGGCTATTGACTTTACGCTCTTTAGCACAGGCCCGGTCGCACAGGCTGAGGAAAGTAAAAATCCGACCGCCATACCCAGTTTGATTGAGATCGCTGAATCAGCTGCGTTCATTGATCCTGAGAAGAAACCTGAAAATATGCGTCAATTTCTCAAGGAACTGGAAGTAGGACGTCCGGCGGCGGATATTTACCCGCCTACAACTTATGCGGAGTGTGCTCAAGCATTTACCGAGGAACTGGACCCCCTATGGCTCGGAAATAAGAGTGCTGCGGAATGTTGTAATACGCTAAAGGAAAGATTAGATCAGATTTTAGCAGACGCTTGAAATAGATATTTGGGGCATCGGGAGCGGTGGGCCGGGGTTACACTCCGGCTCACCTGTTAAGGCCAATGATCGCCCTCGCTTATCCCAATATGATAAAGATCACACTTTTCTTTTATTAGGAGGAAAGATTATGTCTCGTCTTAGCTCGCAAGCTAGACGCGAAGAACTTACTGCATATCTGTGTATCTCACCCTGGCTCATTGGAATACTTTTGTTTACAGCCGGCCCCCTCATCGCGTCCCTGGTGATTAGTTTCACCAAATGGCCGCTACTCGCGCCTCCGAAGTGGATAGGACTTGATAACTACGCTCGCCTGTTGACTGATGGTAATTTCTGGCAATCACTCAAGGTGACGGGTTATTATTCAGGTGTTGGTATCCCTGCGGGATTGCTGGCTGGATTCAGCATCGCCTTGTTGATGAATCAAAAAATCAAAGGAATTCGAGTGTGGCGTACGATTTACTACCTTCCCGCTGTTATATCTGGGGTGGCGGTAGCACGTCTTTGGCAGTGGGTTTTCAATGGGGAATATGGAATCATTAACGTTGCTCTGAGTTGGATAGGGATCAATGGGCCATATTGGTTGAGAAGTGAACAGTGGGTTATTCCGGCTTTGTTAATTATGGCCATGTGGGGAGTTGCCGGAGCCAATATGGTTATCTATCTTGCTGGACTGCAGAGCATTCCTACGGAATTATATGAGGCGGCCATGATTGATGGAGCAAATGGTTGGCATAAGCTGATTTACATTACAATTCCTATGATGTCACCCATCATTTTCCTGCGGTTGGTCATGGGAATAATTGGGTCATTCCAGGTGTTCACGCCAGCATTTGTTATGACTGATGGGGGCCCGGGACAGGCTAGTCTATTCTACGTACTCTATCTCTATCGCAATGCCTTTGAGTACAACAAGATGGGATACGCCTGTGCCCTGGCTTGGGTGCTCTTCGTCATTATTTTATTATTGACCGCGCTCGTTTTCCGTTCTTCAGAGGCCTGGGTCTTTTACCAAGGTAAGGGCAGGCAATAGGGGGTTTTATGGCTACACACACAACTATGAGACGCCATTACCGGCTCTCCTGGATACTCGGACGGATGATAATTTACGCAATGATTGGCGCCGGCGCCGTGTTCATTCTCCTTCCTTTTGTTTGGCAGTTGTCCACTGCACTCAAGACCCCAGAGCAGATTTACATATTGCCTCCCAAGTGGATACCGGATCCAATCGCCTGGAATAATTTTATAGACGGTTGGACAGCTTTGCCGTTCACACGCTACTTTTTTAATACGCTGTTTATTACAGGGGTTTCACTTGTTGCTGAGTTAGCATCGTCGTGTATCGTGGCTTTTGCTTTTGCACGTCTGCGCTTCCGAGGGAGCAACATCCTTTTCATTGTTTTATTGAGTACGATGATGTTACCGGCCCAGGTCACGATGATCCCGAAATATATCCTGTTCGGTAAATTGCATTGGGTAGATACATTTTGGCCCTTGATTGTGCCCGGTCTGACATCTGTGCCCTTCTACGTTTTTCTCTTGCGGCAGTTCTTTATGGGCATTCCTACTGACCTGGATGATGCTGCCCGTATCGATGGGTGCGGGTATTTCCGTCTTTTTATCAATATCTTGCTGCCTATGACCAAATCCGCGCTGTTTGCCGTGGGACTGATGTCCTTTCTGCGGCATTGGAACGACTTTATGGAGCCTTTAATCTATCTCAATTCCAATAATATGCGTACTTTGGTTATAGGACTGGCATACTTTGTGACAAGTGAGCTTGAGGGGCTTACGCAGCTACCCTACCTACTGGCAGTAAATTCCATTGTCATGTTGCCGTGCATTCTGTTGTTTCTTGCGTTCCAGGATCAATTCATCCAGGGGGTGGTGGTCACCGGGGTTAAAGGGTAAAAATACTTCGGAAAATGAAGTAAGTTGAACTTATATTCATTAATGATAGGAGATAGAATTGTGTCAACGTTAGAGAATGATTTTCTAAGATTCCAAATATCCGAGGCAGGTGAGATCGAAAGTTTATTCAATAAACAGACTGGAGTTGAGTTTATCGCTATCCCGCGTGGTTTTTGGCGGTTAATTTTGAAGGATGGATTGAAAGACGAACTCCCAATTTATCCTGCCGGGCAAAATGCTGCGGTAACACTCGTCGATGGGTGTTTGACGGTTAGTTATTCTGAACTCAAGCTAGGCCAACGGGGGCTGAAAATCTCACTGCGCTTCGATTTCCGGTTGTCCGGTGATGAGATTATTGCCCACGCGAGTGTAACCAATAATGAGGTTCTTGATATTATCGAAGTTGCATTTCCGATAATTGACGGCGTACGCGCGCTGGGCGAAAACTCAGCAGATGATGCGCTTGTTTGGCCGGCGGGATTAGGAGCATATTATCCTGATCCCCTGACAATGGATTTCGCTTTGACTCCGGGTTACAGGCCATACGACGGCGTCGATCAATATCACCAGGATCTGAATTTACTCTATCCTGGTTCTGCTTCGATGCAGTGGTTTACCCTGTCCAATGACCGGAATGGGCTGTATTTGGCTTCTACTGATCCCTCGCTTCAGTCTACCTGTCTTAATGTACGCAGAGATGTGCCAGGAAAGTATCTTGGACTTTCCTTCATAAAATACCCTTTTCTCAAACAAGGTGAGCATTGGGAATCTGCCCCCTTTGTCATTTCTGCATATTCTGGAGATTGGCATGTCGCAGCAAAGAAGTACAAGATCTGGGCAGAATTTACCTGGTGGCGTGCTCCTGAGCAACCTGAGTGGGTGCGTGATTTCAAAGGATGGTTGCGTGTTATACTGAAACACCAATATGGCGAGGTGCTGTATGATTACTCAACCTTGCCCAGCTTGTTTGCTGAAGCTAAGGAAGTCGGTTTCGATACCTTATTCATCTTGGGCTGGGTCCCCGGCGGTTTTTCTAGACTCTGGCCTGAATTTTATCCCGATCCGGAAATGGGGGGAGAGAAAGGCCTCAAGGATGCTATCCAAAAGATTCATCAACAAGGTGGTAAGGTGCTTGTGTTTACAAGCTACTATTTGGCGGACCGCGACACAGATTTCTACAAACAAATTGGACATCGCATTTCACTCAAGAATCCGTGGGGATCGGAGTACGATTTCGCAGAGACATATTCAGGAGAAGGTACGTGGCGCAAGATCGGCTGCGGGAAAATGCCACTCGCGTGTATGTGCCCTTCCACACCTGAATGGCAAAGGGAAATGTTAGCGGTAGGAACAAGGATAGCCGAACTGGGTGCAGACGGTGTCTTGTATGACATTGGTGGATCGGCTCCTATTTTCTGTTTTGACCAGACACACCCCCACGCGAAACCGAGTCTGGCGTTTGCCACGAAAGCACAGAACTATCGAGAGCTTCGGCAGAATCTGAAGACGATGAATCCAGATGCAATGATGGCTATGGAACACACGGTAGATGTTTTTGGGCAATATATGGATCTAGCACATTCTGGGGGAGGTGCAGGCCCGTCATCTATCGCGTTTCCCTCATTGTACCGGTATACGTTCCCCGAACATACCGTTACCAACCGTAATATTGCTCTTGATGAATCCAATTATGTAACTAACGCAAACTTTTCATTTTTGCATGGCCTGAAATTCGATATATCTATTTTCCGCTGTCGTGGTACATTGCGCGATATCCCAAACTACGCCGCGTATCTCAAGCAATTGAATCAAGTGCTAGCTACCTATAGCAGTTTTCTGCTGCGTGGTACTTTTGTGGATACAGAGGGGTTTGTCATTGATAATGATGCGTTATTGGCGAAGGGATATCGAACACGTGACGGACTTGCTGTAGTTGTCTGGAACCACACCTCATATCCTCAGAGTTTCCATATCGATGTTCCTAATGGGCATTTGGATGAAATGGTAAGCATCTCGGTAGCCGGTATTCAGAAAGGCACTATACAGAGTCTGAAACCCAATGAGATGACTGTGGTTATATTTCTGTCTGATCTAGGGGAGTAAAATAGCCTGCCAACATAGTTTCAATGGAACCTCCCCGACGGCGCGGGACCGGTACGCGCATTTGACCCGCAAGTCTGGCGGGCGCCGGATAGCATCTTATGGCTATTCTGGGCGCAGGGACTTGACACCCCGACGAAAGTCGGGACCAGTGGGGTGTGGACTATTACCACGTCTGACGCTGATAGCGAACAACTTCTATGGTCCACACCTCGCCGTCTCTGCGATGGTGTGATGATGGGGAAACCCTTAATCCTTGCCACCGGAGCATGGGTATTACCCGTCTCTTTCTGGCACCGGCGTGACGTCCACAGCGCGGGGCTGGTGGTCTCGACGGATGGCGGTGCGACGTGGCGCGAGCGCGGGGCCTTCGATGTTCCCCCGGCGGCGCGCGATTATGACGAACATATATTGGTTGAGCAGCGAGCTGGTGTGTTGTGGATGTGGGTGCGCAATCTTCCCAACTGAAAATGTCATACATCTGCCTGCCGTTTTAAATTGAAAGAAACGTAGCTTGGGCTAAAGGCCACTCGGTCAACTTCCGCAGCGTGCCCCATAAAGCGGCGATTTGTTGCTTCGACCTTACAGAAACACTCCCCTTCCTGTGTAGATT
>JAFGFI010000443.1 GCA_016931185.1 Anaerolineae bacterium | reverse complement strand
TTTTTTCGTTGGCGGGCGTAGCCCGCCAACGAAAAAACACACTCAAACCCGCGTTTCTGTCTGGTGCAGGTGACAGAAAACGGTAATCGCTTACAAAACTAAACGGTTACATAACAGACAACGCGCTATGGAAAGCGCGGCTACATCCAGGCAAATTGCGAAATTTGCTACCTAACCATTTTCTAATAGACATTTGTCTAACGCAAGAACAATGATATACTAACTTTTGTAGTCTCTCTGCGAATGATGAGTTAGCAATCCTCGATAGTCCAAATACAGTTTGCCGGTGATTTTATATTTTACACAAGGAGATAAAGGTATGCGGCACAAGATACGGTATGGGTTTACGGTGATGATGATTCTGAGTCTGATTATGCCCTTTGCGTATGGAACGAATGTTGATGCCCATCAGGCACTTGGCACCCAGAGCGCTACATCTGGGGAACAATCACTTGTTATTTCTGACTGGGATGATCTCCCTTTGGAAATTAGGAACAAAGTTGATCCCCGCCTTTTGGCCGAGCTGAACGGTGAGATCGTTCCCACTCACCTGGGCGGCGGTATTGAACAGGTAGAAGCGTCGCCTGTTAAGCACAAACCACTAGAAAAGACGCGCTTTATTGTTTATCTTAAGGCTAAGGCCGATTTAGAGGTCATTCGCCAGCAGCGATTTACCAGCCGTGTGGCGCAACGCAACGCGGTCTTCAATTCCCTGATTGATATAGCTCAGACAACCCAAGGACCTGTAAAGACACTACTGGATACTCGTATGAGTACGGGCGATGTTGCTGCCTATCAATCTTTCTATATCTTCAACGGCTTTGCTGTCGAGGGAGGGCTGGATACGATTGTCGAACTGGCGCAACGCGCTGATGTGGAGCGTATTGTAGCTAACTATCCCAAAGTTTACTACAATAATAATAACGTCGCGCGTGAATCGTCACCACTGAACGCGCTGGGAGGCCTGCACGCCGACAACTGGAATATCGATTTGGTAGATGCAGACAGGGTTTGGAACGAGTTGTCGGTCACCGGAGAGGGGGCGGTAGTGGCTGTTTATGATTCGGGGGCTGATTGGGATCACCCCGCTCTTATGCCCCGTTACCGTGGTTACAGCCTAGTTGGGACCAATCATAATTACCATTGGTTTGAGATGGATACCACATTGTATGCGGGAGGAAACTATGGCACCAGCTTAACAACAGAACCTATTGTATATGGTGATCATGGTACCCATGTGCTAGGCACGATGGTAGGCGACGGCGGCACCCTTGGTACACAGGTGGGGATGGCTCCCGGTGCTCAGTGGATTGGTATTGTTGATCAATTGAATGGTGATTACGGTGATGACATCAGCACGCACAAAGCCTTCCAGTGGTTATTAGCTCCTACGGATTTGACAGGGCAACTTTCCACCGCCGATCCATCCAAGGCTCCTGACGTGATCAACTGCTCTTGGGGTATCGCTAGTCCGGCCGACGACTTTTTAGAACCCGATATCGCTGCCCTGCGTACTGCGGGCATCGCCGTTGTCTTCGCTGCGGGTAACCCGTCTGCGGATGATGGGAGTATCGGTTCTCCTGGTTCTGCGCCTTCGGCTATTACTGTTGGGGCTACAGATAGCAGCGATACGGTTGCTTCTTTCAGTGGTCGTGGCCCTTCCTTTTGGGAGGGCGAACAGAAGCCAGAGGTGACAGCTCCTGGTGTGAATATTAAGTCGACTCTCCCCGGAGGGGGATATTCTGATCTTGACTGGTCAGGTACCTCAATGGCCGCGCCGTCGGTGTCGGGCTTAGTTGCACTCCTTGTCTCGGCAGATTTGCAAGATGGCGTTCGTGACCTGGATGTGGATGATATTGAAAACTTTTTGACCCGTACTGCGCTCGATCTAGGACCGGCAGGCTTTGACTATGATTACGGTTATGGCCGTATCGATGCGTATACTGTTGTGCGTTGGGCGCTTGCCGCAGGGGATTTACAGGGCACGATCACCGATAAAAGCACGGGGGTGCCTGTTGCGGGCGCAGTAGTCACAGGCACCAAGACTAACCCTGGCGATACGTTCACCGTTCGATCTGAAGCTGCGGGCGAATATGCAACTACCGTTCCCGCTGGCCTTTACAATATTACTGTAGATGCCTGGGGATACAATAGCGCCGCATATAGTGGCCAGACAGTAGTCACTGGTGCGCTCTCCATCAAGAACTTTGCTTTGACGCCGCTGCCTATCGCGCAATTGACCGGGTATGTGGTTTCCGGTACTACACCCATTAGCGGGGCATTAGTCTATGTGGATGCCCATCCGGAGACTCAATTTACCACGGGTACGGATGGTGCTTATACACTGAACTTACCTGCGGGCGATCACGCGATGACGGTTGAAGCTATGGGCTACCGTGTCCTTCACGAGAATGTTACTGTGCTTGCCGGTGGTTCAACTCACGATTTCTCAATGACACCCGCGCCTACTATCCTGCTCGTGGAGGCCGACCGCGCCTTTGGATGGTTCGTGGGCAACCCTGTTAAGAACTACATTGGCTGGGCTTTGGATTATGAGAATTACCTCTATGATGAGTGGGAAATTCAGTATACGACGTTTACCGGCACCCAGGTTATTGCCGGCAGCTTCGTCGGTTATGGTGTCCCCACGACCACTACGCTGCGTACTTACGACATTGTGATCTGGGCGCATGGGGGTGGTGATCCTCCTAATTTAGGGTATGGGGGTTCGCCGGCTCAGGTCAATGCTAACGATGAACTGGTGGATTATTTGAATTTTGGCGGTAAATTGTTTCTCTCCGGTCAGGATATCGGTTACTGGGAAGACGGCGACGGTGATTTATACGACAACTACGTGCGCGCGGACCTTCTGAGCAATACGGCCGCATCTGAAGGTGAAGCCACAACCGGTTTGGATTTCCTGAGTGGATTGGATCTTGAACTGACCGATGCTAGTCTGAAAAACTACCCCAATGGAACTACCCCCTTCTCTCCTGATGCTGTTGCGGCGCAGGACGGTAGTGCTTATTCGGCGCTGGATTATGATAATGGCAGTGGCAGTGCTGTTCTGGCCGTCGATCCCTGTGATGCCGGGTATCGTATGGTTTACGTCGCTGCCGGCCTGGAAGCTTTCGCCCCGCGCTCTGGCCCTATTCCTGAGTACGCCGAGATGGTCGACCGCAGCCTTAATTGGCTGGGGGGTAGTAAACCGGTCTACGGTGTCAAGGTCTCGGCCACGCCCGCACGCCAGACGGATGCGCCAGGTAACACGGTGGCCTACAACGTGTGGGTGGCTAACACCGGTGCGACAACGGATACATTCACGATGAGTGTAGGGGGTAACTTGTGGGCCACTCGTATCCTCAGCGATGGACTTGAACTCACAACAACGCTCACTATTCCATCCTGCAATACACAGGATTTGACGGTTGAGGTTGATATCCCCAACACGGCAAATACCGGCGATGAGGATATGGTGATTATTACCGCTACAGGCAACGCCAGCGCCAGTGCTGACGTGACCACAATCGCTTTCTTCTCTTGGCAGGTGGAGAGTGATGCTGGCAGTAGTGCTGATTATTGGTTTGCTGGAGCCGGTATAGCATGTACACCTTATGCTATTGGCGGTATCAATTTTGCCGGTCAGACCACTTTAGCCTATGAGGGCGGGCAGTGGGTATCTAAAGCCAACAAGCCCACATCCTTTTTTGGCAACGGCGCGGCAGTGATTGATGATAAAATCTACGTTCCAGGTGGTTTTACCGATGATACGGCAGGAGACTGGTCGCCCTCTGATACGCTGGAGATTTATGACCCGGCCAGCGACACCTGGAGTACGGGGGCTTCTATGCCCATGGTGCGAGGCGGCCAAAGTGTGGCCGTGGCCAACGGTAAGCTCTACGTCTTCGGCGGCGGTCCCTCTACTCTCTTTACCGATCTCTACCTGGAGGTCTGGGAGTATGATCCGGCTACGGATGCCTGGGCAGTTAAGGGTGATATGCCTTACCAGATGGTCTTCGGTGGTGCAACCAGTCTGAACGGTAAAATTTACGTGGGCGGCGATTACCGGGGCTACAGTGATTTTTACGAATACGATCCAGCTACCGATACTTGGACCGAGTTGGCTGGCTTCCCGGATGGAGGGCGTAAGGATCCTATCCTGGTCGGTGTGGATGATAAGGTCTATCTCTATGGTGGCGATAACGGTTATTGGGGCGCGGCTTATGCTACGGCCTTTGTTTATGATCTTAGCTATGGCATTTGGTCGCCAATATCTACTAACAACTATAGTCATGTGGCGGCCACAGGGTCTTTTGCAGGTGGTCGGCTGTGGGCCTATGGTGATGACGACGGCTCCTGGGGTACCGAGTCTCTCAAACTTACCGATGCTTTCTGTCTCTCCGATAAGATTGTTGCGCAGAACACGGTGCAACCCGGTGATCGTATTACCTACACTATTGAGATTCACTCTGATGCCGTCGCTTTGACTGCCGCCAGCGTTGCCGATCCTGTTCCCGCGGGCACAACATGGGCTGGCTTTGGTGATAATCCCGCCGGTGCGACTTATAACGCGGGGCAAGATCAGGTTGAGTGGGGCGGTAGTCTTGCAGCCGGCGCAGATCCACTGACCTTTACTTTTGGTGTGGATGTGGCTCCCGCGGGCTGGACCAATGATGACATTATCACCAATGCGGTGGTATTTGATAGTGGTACTGGTTTGGTTTTTCCCCGCACCACAACGACAGTGATCCGTGTTCCCGATCCCGCGCCTAGCACCAAGATAGTAAACGAGGCTGAAGCCCTGGCGGGTGACGTGCTGACCTACATTGTGCATGTTGAGAACAGCATAGCAGTCACCGATACCTTCATCATGGTTGACCCCATTCCGGCGAACACTACCTACATCCCTGGCAGCCTGACTTACACTCTAGGCACTGCCGGCTATGACCCGATGGGGGACGTGATTACCTGGACAAATGACCTTCCTGGTATCGGATATGTGCCGGTAGATTATGCATGGGGAGATTCAGACGGTAATGGTACGGTGGGCGGTGTTATTTCTAACTGGGTTGAGATTGGCAGCACGGGTGCCGTTGTCAATTTGGGAGATGACGCCACCGCCGGTCCATTTCCTATCGGTTTCAACTTCGACTTTTACGAAAACACCTACTCTGAATTCTATGTGAGTAGCAACGGGTACCTTGCTTTCGGATCTGGATCAAGTTCTCTCAATAATACTCCTATCCCTAGCATTAGCACACCTGACAACATTATTGCCTTGATGTGGGATGATCTGGACCCCGGTGACACAAACGATCCCGTCTACTATGAGACCTTCGCGTCATGCCCTGTTGGTAGTGGACAATGCCTGGTGGTGCAATACGATGATTTCTGTCACTTTGCAGGCGGCGTGTCCTGCGATATAGCCGGGACATTTGAGGCCATTCTCTATGCGTCTGGCGATATCCTGATCCAGTTTGAAGACTCAGGCGTTGAGAATGGCTCCGGTTCAACTACAGGGATTGAGAATGACGATGGCACTGCTGGTGTGGAATATGCCTACAATGCGTCCGTACTCCATGACGATCTTGCTATCCTATTCCAACCTATCTTGGGTCCGATCCCCAGGAATTTTGCCGATATCACTTTTGCAGTTACCACCAATGCCTCCCTGCCTGCTAATACCTGGATTACCAATACCGCTACTATCTCTGGTCCTTTCAACAGTGTCCGGCGTAGTGCGGGTACACTGGTCAATTCTATAGATCTAGGTGCTTCGACCAAGACGGTGGATAAAACTTGGGTCGCGCCGGGCGACGCGGTAACTTACGATTTTGTCTTAGTAAACACGGGTCTGCAAACTGCCACTGCAGTACTCACCGATCCCATCCCCGCCCATACCACTTATATACCCGGTTCAGTCGCCTGCGATGGTATTTGTGCTTACGATGCAGGGTTAGGAGCTATCACTTGGAATGGTGATATTGTATCCGGCAGCCCGGTCACTCTTACTTTTGCCGTCACCCTCATCGATGCGCTTGTCGATCTCACCCCCGTCACCAATACCGCGACACTCAACGACGGCAGCGGAACGCTTTACCAACTGGCGGATACTTTTATAGCGCGCAGCCCGGACCTGAGTGCGTCATTTAAGCAGGTGACGCCTGCTCAGGTATATCCGGGTGACACCGTCACCTACACGGTTTATATCCGGAATACGGGTTTTGCTGCCGGGGATGCTCGTATGCGGGACGAACTTCCGCCGTCTCTGACCTACGAAGGCAGCTCGCTCAGTTGTGGCAATGGCTCCTGTGGTGAATCTGGCGGCACGATTACCTGGACGGGAACCATCCCCGGACGTGGTATGATACCGATACAGTTCCGGGCCACAGTTTCTGCCGGCGCCGGCCATGGTGACGTGATTACCAATACGGCCATCATCACCGATGTGAGTTGGAACGTGGATTACCCCGTCGAAGCGCCCGTTATGGTGGTGGAACCGGTGGATTGGTGGCTGACTAAGGACGGCCCCGCGTCAGTTGGGGCAGGCGCTATGCTCGTCTACACGCTCACTTATGGCAATGATGGCCCCTTCAATGCAGTCACCGCCGCCCAGGTCATTGATACCCTGCCGGCTGGCGCGCGTTATGTTGGCGCCTCACCCGCAAATGTATATGACGATGTAGCTGGTACCGTAACTTGGGATGTGGGAGTGTTGAACGCGGGAGTGTCTGGCACATTGGTGCTTACCATAAGCACACCGATGATGATGCCGGCGACGGTGTTGACCAATACCGCCAGTATCACGGCCACGCCACAGGACTCCGAGCTGGTCAATAATACGGGCATCGTCACGACGCAGATCATTCCAAATGCTGAGTTCTTCGGCTTATTGTTGGCGCCTGTTCAGGCAAAGCATTACGGTGGGCCGGGTGCCGCCGTCAATTATACATTGGAAGTGATGAATACGGGCAATATCACGGACACATTTGATGTGACGTTCTCGGGTAATATCTGGACAACGGCAGTTAATGCAATGACGATTGGCCCGTTGTTCGCCGGTAATGACGATAACCTGGTTGTCACTGTCGATGTCCCGGGCAGTGCGATGGACGGCGACACAGATACGGTGACGGTCACTGTGACGTCCCGGGGAGACCCCGATCAATCGACCAGCGCGCGCTTGACTACTGAGGCCAGCGCAGTCCACGGTGTGAATGTAACACCTAACGCAGACACACAATCCGGTGACCCTGGCGAAACCCTGACTTACATCCTGCGTGTGGAGAACACGGGCAGTGCGCAAGACACATTTAGTGTAATGTTGATGGGCAATACATGGCCCACGATGACGGCGCCCACGAGTGTCGGCCCGTTGGCACCCGGTGCAATGACGGATACACAGGTCATAGTCACCATACCTGAGGGAGCGACCGGTGCCGAAACTGATAGCGTCGACTTCATCGTGACTTCTCAAGCCGATAGTACCAAGTCGGCTAAAGCGACGTTGGTTACGGTCGCCAAGTACGTTTTCGACCTGCAACTTAGGGCCTTGACCACAACTGGAGGCGGGCAGCCGGATGCTATGGTGACTTACACGCTGCAGATAACCAACACTGGCAACACTACTGAAGTGTTTGATATAGCGACTCATGGGGTGTGGGCTACCACCGCAGCGACTGTGGTTGGTCCCCTGGCGATCCATGCCAATACCAGTATTGAGGTTGTTGTGCATATTCCCGCTGGTGCCGTGGATGGTGATGTTGACGTAACTACAGTGACAGTGACGTCACGAGGCGATCCAACCGTATCGAAGATCGTTACATTGACAACGCAGGCGACAAAGGTGGGGTGGACCGTTTACCTCCCTCTGTTGATGCGCAACTGACCTTGCTCTTGGGTTAGTAGAATCAGTAGGTCACAATTCTTAGGTGGGGCGCACTTGGGCACGCGATATCATGCTGCTATGTGGACTAAAAATTCCGGTAACCGTCTAGTTTTGTGAGTGATTACCGTTTTCTCTCACCTACTTCAGACAGAAACAAGGGTTTTGGGTGTGTTTTTTCGTTGGCGGGCTACACCCGCCAACGAAAAAGCACCTCTTTCCTGCGGCTTTAGCCGCTTTGCTGCCGTCAATGGCGCCGTTTGCTCACAAAACTAAACGTATACAAAGTCGTCCGTGTTTATCCGTGTCCTATAATGATTTTGATATAGTGGCGGCAACTTAGGTTATATACGCGGAAATAACGGTGAACCGCTGTTCACTTTTGCTCCAGGTTGTAATCCTCCCCAGTGCAGCCCGTCGGCTAACCGGGCCGGAAGTTGCCAACCTAAACGTTCCCACAATTCGGCTGTTTTTTCCGGCAGCACCGGATGTAACAACAGCGATGTAAGGCGCAGTGCTTCAGCAGCATAGTAGAGTACGGTCGCTGCCCGCGCGGTTTCCCCTTGTTTTACCAATTTCCAGGGCGCGGTGTGTTCCAGGTATTTGTTGATTTCTCCGACAACTTCCATAATGGCAATTAAGGCTTCGTTCAGGGCTAAGGCCTCAACCCGTGCAAATGTCTCGCCGATCAAGATTTCGGTATGCGTGCGCAAGTCGCTTGTTGTGGCATCTGGGAGTGCTTCTGGTGCGGGTATCTGGCCTTCACAGTACCGCTGCGTCATATTTACCAACCGGTGGAGCAGGTTCCCCAAGTCATTGGCTAACTCCGCGTGGTAGCGTTGTGAAATTGCGGCTTCTGAGAAGTCGGCGTCGCGTCCCAGGGTCATATCCCGCATCAGAAAGTAGCGGAAGGCATCTGTACCATAAATTTCAACTAAGTCCAGGGGTCTGACGGCATTACCCAGGGATTTACCCATCTTAGTCCCTTCGACTACCCACCAACCGTGAGCGAAGATGGTTTTGGGCTGTGGAAGCCCGATAGCGTGAAGCATTGTGGGCCAATACACGGCGTGGGTGATGAGGATGTCTTTCCCGATGAGATGCATCACCTGGGGCCATAATCGCTCAAATCGGTCCTGATCCGAGAGATACCCTGCTGCCGTGACGTAGTTAATCAACGCATCAAACCAGACGTAGGTTACATAATCAGGCGCGAAGGGTAGGGGGATACCCCAACTCAACCTGCTGGCAGGCCGTGAGATGCAGAGATCGCTCAACGGTTGGCGCAGAAACCCCAGAACTTCGTTGCGACGGGTTTCAGGTCGGATAAAATCAGGATGTTGTGTGATATAGCTGATTAACCATTCCTGATACGCGCTCATCCGAAAGAAATAATTGGTTTCTTCCAATTGTTCGACAGGGCGGCCACAGTCAGGACAGTTGCCATCTACCAGGTCCTTTTCGGTCCAGAACCGCTCGTCAGGCACACAGTACCATCCTGTATAGCTGCCCTGGTAAATCTCTCCCTTATCCCACAAATCTTGTAAGATGGTTGTGACCACACGGGTGTGGCGGGATTGCGTTGTGCGGATGAAATCATCATTGGCGATGTGTAGGTTCTCCCAGGCATTCTGGAAGCGCAGCACCATCTCATTGGCATGGGCCTGTGGCGAAATCCCCCGCGCTTGCGCCGCATCCTGTACTTTCTGTCCATGTTCGTCTGTGCCTGTAAGGAAGAAGGTGGGCTGCCCGCGCAACCGCGCGTAGCGGGCCAGCACATCGGCCAGGATTGTGGTGTAAGCATGGCCGAGGTGCGGTTCATCATTTACATAATAAATCGGCGTTGTAACATAAAATGGATCGTTCATTATAAACCTCCTTCGGTGCGTTGTACTTGTTTGTTGTTGGCATCTGCCAAAACAAAAACACCTCCTGTTGAGGAGGTGTTTTTATATTTGTACTCACTGATTAGAGATACGTTACCTTCTCCCCAACATCAAATAGCCCTGGGTGTTCGCCAGGGCGGTGCGCATCATCATCGCGTTAGAATAAGAAAGTAATAGGTTATGCACCATAAATATCTTTCAATGACCTTGAATATACTCTTATCATATCATAAGTTCACGAGCCGTCAATATCGTCGTAACCTTTACTTCTTATATAATCGAACGTATACTGGTATATATTCAAATGTTCTGATAGACATGTTAGCAACAGTATAATAGGAGATCACGATGTAAATGAAAAAGAGTTTTATTACCCGCTTTGGTGAATTAATTGATGCATATCGCGCATAGCGACTTGTCGCTATGCTTGTAGTTACCACTACGATGCCCCGTTCTGGGCGTTTTGGGCATATTGTGAGCTGGTTTATTCCCAATGGCGGTACATTGCTTATCGTTGCTATTCTGTTAATGACTCAATCTCTGTGGGCACGTCCCTTCCAGGCAATAACGACCGCCCCCGGCCCCAGCGCGACGACGGTGAACTACCAGGGGCGGTTGGCTGATAATACCGGCGCGCCGCTGGATGGGACTTATGGCATGAGCTTCGCGCTCTACGATGCGGTGACCGACGGCAATCTGATCTGGGGGCCGGAGGCCCATACCGCTGTCCCCGTGAGCGACGGCCTCTTCAGCGTGGGCCTGGGCAGCCAAACCAGCGGCGGCATCCCCACCACCACGTGGAACGGTGACCGCTACCTGGAGATCATCGTTGGCGGCGAGACACTGACCCCGCGCGAGTTGATCCGCTCTGTGCCGGTAGCGGGGATGGCGTTGACCGTGCCGGATGGGGCGATTACTGTAGATAAACTTGGTTCTACGGCTACTGGAAAATGGATAATGTTTGACGTTAGCCAGTTAGTCGGTTGGCGCAACGGTAGCGACTTTGATTGGGAAGTTGTTGACCTTAGCAACGTTGTTCCTCCTAGTGCAAGCATTGCTTACTTGACAATATACTTTAAAGAAACTGTAGGTAACGGATGGTGTGCTGTTCGCCCGTATAGATCTACCTCGAATGGAGGTTCAATTCAAGCACGATCAACATTAGCAAACGTATATGCCTCGGAGCAAGGCATGGTTGCGATAAATGAGGCGAAGATCGAATATAAATGTGGATGGAAGCCTGATGCAACAACTTCCGATATGGGAATTGATTTTTGGGGTTATTATGAACCTGGGTACTAATGACCAAGAATCACCCAGGACTAAAGCAGATGCGGACATCCGACGACGAAGGCTCATCAATGGGCCTAAAGGGAGGAGTTAGTCATTATTGATGAACACAAATACATACGGAGTTTATCCGCGTGCATCTGCGGTTAATGTCAGACACATTGCCCAAGCCGTCCAGGGCTAAAACCATTAAGTAGATAGTAGTTGCTCTACTTCGCGAATCAGAAATATTAAATTAGGTTCTGTAAACGAGAGACCAGGTGCAGGAATACGATGGTGCTTAATATCGGGAGGAATGTGTTTATGATGGGGATGCGTACTCGCTAGCGTAGAATCATGGGGATGTTCTTGGGAGTCATACCAATACAATCGTTCGTCGTGCTGCCAAACGACATAGCCATATTGCAAAATCTCAAAATAACCCGCATCGAAATCTACCAGTTCAGCAACATCCAGGTGGATATTGTGAGGAAAAGTCACGATACCAACAAGGCGTTCAGAGTCTGGCCCCGTACGGATTATGCGTAATGTCGAAGACTGTATTGAGGGAAATATCTCGCGTAAGTTATAAACAAAGTGTTCGTACGCTTCGAGCGTTGTGGGTTTCATACCAGTGACCCAACCAGCAGCGATTCACGCATCAGCGTGGGGATATTCCGCTGCGCGATGGCTTCCTGGACCAAACGCCGATACTTTTCCTGGCGACGTAATTTGAGCTGATAGGTACCAGCCCATAGCGCAAAGTCTTGTACCCAATCGGGGTCTTCAGGTTCTTGCCCGCTTTGATACCAGGTAAAGAATGTTTCTGAAAGGAGACCATAGCGGGCTTCAAAACGGGTCAATTCTTGGTCGATAGTGTGTAATTCGGAAATAAGAGATTGAAGTGGGGTTAGATAATTCTTTACATTCTCATTTTGGTTCATCAGTATACTCCTTGGTAAATCTGGGTATGATGTTTATTATACTATACTGTTGGGGAAAGGCTTAACCGCAGATGGCAACCTACGGTTACTTAGCAGATACACGCAGATTTTATCTGTGTTCATCTGCGTATATCTGCGGTTGTTTGTAATTTGACGATTATAGTTTGTTTATCTATACTTGAAACATATATCATTACCAACAACTATTTTATGCTTAAGGAGGCACAGAAATGGAAACTCGAAAGAATGAGATACAGCGATTAGGAGATGGGTTAGCGGAGCGGCAGGCTGCGCCACGAAGTCAGCGTTGGGGGGCATTGCTGCGCTGGCTGACGCCCAACGGGGGGACGTTGATCTTGCTGGCGGTTTTCTTAGTTGCGCAATCCGTCGGGGCTATTCCCCTGCCCGTGCGCACCATTGCGCCCGCTTGGCCCGCTGCGCCGACCATCAATTACCAGGGGCGACTGGCGGATAGCGCCGGCACGCCCATTAACGATACCGTGGCGATGCAGTTCTCCTTGTACGATGATCCCAGCGCCGGGAGTGTGTTGTGGGGGCCGGAATCGCACCTAACCGTGCCCGTGAGCGATGGCCTCTTCAGCGTGGGCCTGGGCAGCCAGACAACGTGTGGTATCCCCACCAACGTGCTCTCCGGTGACGTGTGGCTCGAAATCACCGTGGATGGCGAGACCCTCTCCCCCCGCGAGCAATTGCGCGCCGTGCCCTACGCGATGCAGGCGCGCGTGGCGTTGACCGTGCCGGATGGGAGTATTGGGACGGCGCAGATTGCGGATGGGGCAGTGACACAGGATAAAGCCCCCTCTCTTTTGGTGTCTGGAACGGCTTCGAATGTTAAGGTTTGGCATGGAACTGCTGAGATCGTTGCTCAAGGGAGTGAAGATACACTGATTAAAACTGTAAGTATTCCCGATAGTTGCTCACATTTGCTAAAAGTTTTCGCACAACCATATTATGTTTACTCTCCATGGGTAATGGCGACAATAGGTACTCCATTGGGGGATAATCATTTTACAGTGTTTGTGACAAGACTTAGTGGAACTTGGTCTACTGGTCAGACTCAGAGTTTTGATTGGTTTGCACTCTGTGACTAGCCGTCATTGCCCAAACCTTAGTGGACTTCGACGGCGAGCGTGGTGTGGTCAAAGCAATGATACGCAAGTTTTAACCGCAGATGAACGCAGATACACGCGGATAAAAAACAAAAATCTGCTGAGCAACTATAGGTTGCCATCTGCGTGTATCTGCGGTTAATCTCAACAACAAGGAGTCACCTATGCCAACACGCGAGGAGTTGAATTGCATTTCGGAGCGGGTTATTGGCTGCGCGTTTACGGTGAGCAATACGTTGGGCAGCGGGTTCTTGGAGAAGGTGTATGAGAACGCACTGGTCCACGAGTTGCGCAAGGCGGGACTGGCGGTAACGGCACTGTATGGGGTTATAGTGGCGGGCAAGCAGTATGTGTATTTGTCGGTAATCCTGCGGCAATAGCCGCGTATACGAAGACCCCGGCAAGTTTACAATACTTGCCGGGGTTTTATATGTCCTTGTTTTTACCGGGGTTTCCACGCCTCATCTTGATGGCCGGCTACAAGCAACGCGCTATGGAAAGCGCGGCTACAATGCTGGAACACTCTAGTGAAATGCGAAATTTACCCCCCGATTGACGCTATTTATGTGAATCTGCGTTGATTTGCGGTTATAATATACATCATTGCATCGAGATCCAAAGGCTGGCATAGTTGGAGGCTGGTCGGCTTTCTAAAAGGATGACATATATGGTTAAACGTCAGCTCGTCAGCATAGTATTATTATGGCTTGCCCTGATCTTCATAACGGGGTGTGAGGAAGGGACGCAGGGGCCTGTTCCTGGTTCACCCACGGCTTCGACGACACCTGCGGCGTTGTCCACACCTACGGCGACAAATACGGCTACTTCGACGCCCTCGCCCACGGCAACTGCTACGGCGACCCCGACGCCTACGCCGACCCCCACCGCACCGCCCATTATTGTGCTGGATGAAGCTGAGACGGATGTGCCTTTGGCGACCCCGGAGCCGCAGCCGGGTGCGCCTTGTGGGGTGGTGGACACGCTGGATTTTCCTCTCGATCCCCCCGATGCCCGTGAGGTGGCATTGGGAGGACAGGACTTTGGCGTTTACCGAGAACGATATAGTGGCATTCATGCGGGGGAGGATTGGTTGCTGTATTCGGGGCGCACGGCTAACTTTGGCGTGCCGGTTTACAGTATCGGCCATGGACAGGTGATGTATGCCGCGCCGAACGGCTGGGGGGCGGATAAAGGCGTGCTTATTGTGCGCCACGTATTCACGACGGGTGACAGTATTCTCTCTTTCTACGGGCATCTCGATCCGCCCAGCGTAGTGTTGCGGGCCGGGGAATGTGTCACCCGTGGGCAGCAGATCGCGCAGATTGGCAAACCCCGTACACCCCCTCATTTGCACTTCGAGATTCGTTCTCACATGCCCGGACAGCCCGGCCCCGGCTATTGGAGCAGTGACCCGACCCTGGCGGGATGGGAACCCCCCTCGCAGTTTATCTGGGATTACCGGATCACGACGACGCCCGGTGTGGTATGGACACACTCGACACACGCGGATGAATGGCGAGGGGTTGGGATACTCAATGATGACACGTTTGTTGTTCTGGAAGGCGCGCAGTTGGTAGGGATGGATGTGATGGATGGCAGCTTGCGCTGGAGCCAGACTCTTTCCAATACGAGTGTCACCGCGGCAGTTGGGGTAGATGGGGCAACGATTTACCTTATAGACCGGGCCGGACGCTTGAAGGCGTTACAAGTACCCGATCCTGGCGAAACCGGCGCCTCCCGCGACCCGGCTTCTCCCCTGGAATTGCGATGGGAAATCAAACTGGCCGGGCGGGGGGTGTATGATTTGCTGCCCTTGCCAAAGGGGGGTGTCGTGGCGGCTGTCGGACGGCAAATTTTAGCTGTGTCTGCAGCCGGCAAAGTTCTGTGGAGCCACAGTACGATTGGCAAACCCCAATATTGGGTACTGGCAGGGGATCGGATGATCGTATCCGTGATGGGCAGCCGGGAATTGTTGTGGATACTGACCGAATCGGGAGCGGTAGCCTGGCAGACGCAGATTCTGGGCATCCCGGCGATTGTGGGGGATCAAGTTTGGGTTTATGATGCGAAGGGTGTCTATCGTCTAAATCCGGAAACTGCGGAGGCTGAACTTCTCTTCGCGTTGCCTAGAGGGTTTCTTAATCGGGGTGCTATTCTCGCTTTGCCGGAGGGGGGAGTATTGGTGGCGCACAACGATCTCGACGATAAGCGGCTGATCGTTCTCAATCCCGACGGGTCCTTGCGCTGGGAACGATCTTATGCTGAAAGCGTTTCCGGAATCCCGTATTTGATGCTGTTGGATGATCAGGTGTATTTTGTCGCGCAGAATGATCGTTCCATATCTCGTTTTGGCTCGACGGCCACGGTTAGCGAGATCACCTTCTTTGCGGTAGATACGCAATCAGTGACCCTCAGGCCAATGTTTACGGCGGGCACGCGGAGGGCGCAGGTTGAGTCGACGGAAATATTTGCTATCGGCGAGGACACCGCCGGTGGACAAGCGGGGGGACCTTATTTTTTGATGAATCTGGGGGGAGTGAGTTTGACGTTATTTGAACCCTCCACTCTTAAGACGCGGGGGTAAACGTTGTGCTTAAAGGCATGGGAAAATGAGTATTTTTCGGTTTCGGGCAAAGCCCGAAACCGAAAAATACTCCAAAGTTTTGCTGCGGCTTTTAGACCACGCCGAGTTTTCTGGAGGGTTAGGATTAGAGTATAATAGGTTAACGCAGATGCAGACATCGCAGATGCAGAATCAATGTGTGGTGTGGAATCTTTATCACGTATCACGCTTCATGTTTCACGTGCGTTTTGACACACTGACGATGGAGGAGCCAATTTTATGTCCGACCTGCTTTCAAATTTCGCGGCTTATATCCCCCCTACACTCGCGCGTGCCATTCTCAACCAGCCTGGACTGTCAACGCAGCCTGTAGTTGACGGTTTCCCGGCAGCTATTCTTTTCGCCGATGTTTCCGGGTTTACGCCCTTGACTGAGAGCCTGGCGCAGAAAGGCCCGGAGGGACCGGAAGAACTGACCCGTCTGCTTAATCACTATTTCAGCCGGATGATTGCTCTCATCGAAGCAGAGGGAGGGGAGGTGGTGAAGTTTAGTGGGGACGCTGTGACCGTGGTGTTCCCGGTCTGGAATGAGACTCTGGGACACGCGACCCGCCGGGCGCAACAGGCTGCCGAGGCAATGCAAGCTACAATGACCGAATTTGCCACGCTCCGAACCAGCGCGGGGCCGATCTCATTGGGGATGAAGATAGGCATTGGCGCGGGCGATATTGTGGCGATGCAAGTCGGGGGTATCGCTAACCGGTGGGAATACGTACTTGCGGGCGATCCCATTCGCCAGGTCGCGCAAGCCGAGGGACAGGCGGAACGAGGAGACATTATACTCAGTCCAGAGGCCGAGGTTATCAATTACCCTGCGCCTTTATCTCACGCGCCCCTGGTTGCAATAGATTGGACTGCCGGACAGGGCGATAGAAGTTATGTGACCGCGCTCTACATCCGCAATATGCGCCGTTTTATTCCCCGTGGTATCCAGGGATGGCTTGAGGGGGGGTTGCGGGAATGGCTGGCCGTATTACGTCCGATGAGTGTGATTTTCGTGGGGGTGGGGGGCATCACGTATGAACAGCCGGATGCGGTTGTGAAGCTACACGATTTCTTCCAGGCTGTCCAAGAGGTCATTT
>JAFGFI010000442.1 GCA_016931185.1 Anaerolineae bacterium | reverse complement strand
TCCGACCGCCGCCCCCTCACCCCAGAGGACTTTATCGGCCCCGCCATTGAGGACGACATCCGCGCGCGGCGACCGGGCTTTGTGTTCAATGCCTGCCACGGGGGGCGCGAAGGCTGGGCCTTGACGCGCCTGGGAGGTTGGGCCAACCGTCTTATCAGCACCGGCGCGGGCCTGTTCCTGGGGCCACTGTGGACCGTGGACGATACCGCCGCCCTTACTTTCTCCCAGACCCTCTACCAACGCTTGCTTGAGGGTGCGACCGTTGCGGAAGCCGTGCGCGAGGGCCGCCACGTCGCCCGCCGCGCTGGCGATCCCACGTGGCTGGCGTATAGTGTGTATGCGCATCCGAATGCAAGACTAGCGAGGTTAAGTTAATGGACATACTTCAGCATACCAAAACAATTCGTCAATATGCAAATCTATTCTCTTTATACTTACGCGCTAAATTTCAGGAAAAACGTTATTTGACGAAGAACAGCCTTAAAGCATTAGAAAGATCTACTGCAATATGGTTAAGGCTTTGGAATCACCCGGATTTTGCTAAAATCCCCCCTGAAATCCGCATTGGTGTATTTGGTGAAGGGGTATCAGTATATATGGTGCGTTATCGACAACTTGGAAACCAGGAAGACCTTGAGATTGCGTTAGAATATTCGGAAAAAGCTGTCCAAGAGATGACACCTGAAACACCGCTACCAGAGATGTTTTTTAACAACTTTGGGTATTGTTTACAGCAGAGATTTTTACGTCTGGGGGATCTATCTAGCCTGGAACGTGCTAAAGAGATGTATGAGCAAGCAGTATGGTCTACATGTCCTCGAACTTGGGATAAAATAACGGCACTTTCTAATTTAAGTGGTGTCTTGTCCCATCTCTATACACATACGGGGGAACGGTATTACCTGGAAAATGCGATAAAGTATTTAGAGAGTGCTATTGAACAAAGCTCCGCAGAGTCCCCGAGTTTGCCAGATTATCTCTCAAATTTAGGTAGTTGTACTCATCAGCGTTACCAGATTGAGGGAAATTATCAAGATTTAGAATCTGCCATTGCGTATCACGAAAAAGCACTCCAGAAAATCCCCTTTGATAAAATTTCCTATGTTACCACTTTAAACTCTTCAGGACTTGTTGATACTATTCCTATACATAATGAACAGAAGAAGGAAGATATTTTTAACAATTTGGGTACATGTTTCCTAGACAAATATGGTCAAACTGGGAGTTCGGCTGATTTAGAACATGCGATTCAGCTATTTGAGCAAGCATTACAATACACGCCACACAATTCTATAGACCGACCGTCTCGGTTTTTAAATTTGGGTATTGGGTTGGGCGAACGATACAATTTCACAAACAACCCAGAAGACATAGAACAGGCGACTACATTCTGGAGACAAGCTTGCACCTTGGGAATGGAGTATGCACATGAAGTAACCTTGCGCAGTGCCTGCGTCTGGGGGGATTTAAAATTTAGCCACAGAGATTGGACGGCATCTGCTGAGGCATATAGTTTCGGTTTGCAGGTTATCGAGCAATTATATCGTGCCCAACTTTTGCGTCGTAGCAAAGAGTCCTGGCTACTAGAAGCAAAAGAGCTACCAAAGAATACTGCTTACGCGCAAGCTCGTTCTGGACGATTTGAAGAAGCTATTGTGGTACTCGAACAAGGACGTGCCCGCTTGCTTTCAGAAGTCTTAGCACGTGACGACACGGAACTGAACATACTGCAATCCCAAGCTCCAGCAATCTATAAAAAATATCAAACCGCAGTAAACAAAATACGAGCATTGGAAATGCAGGATGTCGGTGGAAAAATCGCCTTACCATCAAGACAAACATTAATAGATGTCATTCGCGCTGCTCGTATAGAACTCGATGAGGCAATTATAGCGATACGCGCACTGCCTGGCTATGCTGATTTTCTTATTGCGCCCGGTTGGGATGATGTGCGAATTGCCTTTACGCCTAAAAATTCCTTTGTATACATTATGGCCACTCTCGCTGGCGGACTAGCCCTGCTTGTTCAAGACAATGAAATTATTCCTGTCTGGCTAGATGATTTGACAGAAGATACGTTATATGAACGTGTGTATAACTATACTGATGCTTACTTTGCATGGCAGTCTAATCCCCGCGATACAGGGATTCGCGCTACCTGGTTCGATGTACTGGATGAAATCCTTGCTTGGCTTCACAAAGTAATAATAGACCCTTTGTTGAAAACCATCAAAGGTGATATATCCAGGATTACACTTATCCCTATTGATCTATTAGGACAGCTTCCCCTTCACGCCGCTGTGTCGGAAAACATTACTTTCACCTACACCCCCAACGCCCGCGCGCTGGCCGCAACCCAGCGTCAATCCGTTGCGGCTACCCATCTGCTGGCGATAGATAACCCTAATCCTTCTCCGCTGTTGGGATTGCGTTTCTCTGGTGAAGAAGTAACAGCGGCGCTGGACACGTTCCCCCAAGCACAGCGACAGCATTTGCTGGAAGAGGCGGCTACGTTGGATGCAGTTACGGATGCTCTGTCTCATTATAGTGTCTGGCACTTCTCCACTCACGGTTGGGCCGGGTGGAATACCCCACTGGATGGGGGTCTGCTCCTGGCCGGTGAGAACCGTCTCACCTTGCGTGATCTACTTCAACTGGAGGGCATCCAGGCCCGGTTGGCGGTCCTTTCCGCCTGTGAGACGGGTATCCCCGGCACGGAGCTTCCCGACGAAGTGGTAAGCCTCCCTACGGGCCTGCTGCAAGCGGGCGTCGCGGGCGTGGTCGCTTCAATGTGGGCCGTCAACGATTTCAGCACTGCGCTCCTAATGATGCGCTTCTATGAGGCTTGGCGCAAAAAGGGGCAGGAACCGCCGGTGGCACTGCACACCGCGCAGCAGTGGTTACGAACCTCCACCAACGCGGAGTTTGCGGCATATATCAAGCAACACCCACCCTATCGGGACGAAGTGTATCGTCGATTCCATCTGGATCTGGATCAAGAAAAATGTCCCTTTACACATCCCTACTACTGGGCCGGGTTCTATTACACCGGGGTATGATAAGATTCTATTTCACAAACACAGCACATTAAGGAGAGATTTTCAGGGATCAGTGGCTAGTTATCAGTAGTCAGTTGCCAGTGATCAGTTACTGACCACTGACAACTAGCAACTGATAATTGACTGCTGATCACTGACCACTAAAAACTATGAACGAAATTGAACAGGCACTACATCGCATATTCACCCGGCACCGCATTGTCCTCTGGTATGATCACCGGCGGGAGCTGAAGCCGGAATTTGAGGCGGTCACGCTGCCGGAGGTGGAGAAGATCGTGCTGGACAACAACGCTTTCGGCGTCAAGTACCGCATCCTCCGCGACGCGCCCAAGCAGAAGTTTCTGCTCTATCACGAGGGGCCGCCACCGGATGATTTGGACAACTGGCTGCTGGATGTGCAGCTTGCTTATGGCACATTCCGCGCCGACCGGGTCTCGCTCTGGTTGAGCGAGGTAGGGTTGGGGCTGGAATTTGCCGATATGGTCGCCCCGCACGCGGACTTTTTCCAGGCCGCGCGCCGGCGCGAGTCACTGAAAGCCCACCTCAAACCGGATGACACGCCGCGCCAGGTGCGCATGGCCATGCTGGCGGTCTGCGCCCATGCAGAACCACGCCTCGACGATGTGTTAAGACACTTGCTGGCGGAACTGGCCGAGGGGCGGGATGAGGTTGTGCGATTGATCGAACGGTGCGCGTTGTCTGATTTCCTGTGGGAGGAACTGGCGCGCGCCTACGATTACGCCTCCGAAACACCCGGCCTGCGCGATTTCACCATCACTTTGTTCCAATCCTGCTACGCACTGGAGATAGGCGCGCCCGACCTGCCCGTCCCCCAGCTTAACAAGGATGCCCTGGTCTTCCTGAAACAGTGGAAGGACAGTGTGCAGTATCAGGCCGCGTTCAAGGCACTGTCGGCGGACTGCGCCGTGGCCCTCAACATCGAAGGGGATTTGCAGACGCGCGAGGTCGCCAGCGTACTCACGATAGAGACGTTCGAGTTGGTGGATCGCAAGATCCTCAGCGACCTGGTACGCGACGTGGCCCAGCGAACGGTCGCCGGGGCCGAGGTGGCGCGCTGGGTGCGCCGTCGTCGCCAGAGTTGTTGGTACGCTGACTACGAGGCCGAGTATGCCGCGCTGGAAGCCGCAGCCGCCTTTATGGACGTGTTGGAGCAAGCCGATCTGAAGGCGCGCACAGCGGCCCGCACAGTGGCCGGCACTGTGGAACAATACACGGGGATCTGGTTCCAGCTTGACCAATACTATCGCAAATTCATCATCCACCTGCGGCAATCCGGCCAAACCACGCTCTTTGACGCCCTGGCGCAGAAGGTCGAGAATCTCTACACGAACACCTACGTGCTGCAGGTCAACACCCAATGGCAGGCCGTGCTGGATGGGATGGGCCACTGGGAGAGCGGCACTGTATTGGCACAGGCGGACATCTTTGAACGGCGGGTGCGTCCTTTCCGGGCACGCGACAACAAGATTTTCGTCGTGATCTCCGACGGGATGCGCTACGAGATCGGCGAGGAACTGTTGCGCCTGGTCCGGCAGGAGGACCGTTACGATGCGGAGCTTGAACCTGCCCTCACCCTGCTGCCCAGCTACACGCAGTTGGGGATGGCCGCGCTGCTACCCCACACGCGGTTGGAAATCGCTGGTGACGGCGATGCTGTGTTGGTGGATGGGCAGAGTTCGGCGGGCACGGAGAACCGGAAGAAGATACTGGCGCAGGCCAACGTGGGCCGCGCCACTGCTCTGCGCGCGGAGGAACTGCTGGCGATGACGCGGGACGAAAGCCGCGCCCTCTTCCGCGATCACGATGTGGTCTATGTTTATCACAACCG
>JAFGFI010000441.1 GCA_016931185.1 Anaerolineae bacterium | reverse complement strand
GTTTGCCGAGCCGTCGCCCCCGCTGCTGCGCTATGTCGGCCTATTACCGAATTAATTTTTTAAAGTTCATTAGCCGCACAATCCGGCGCAAAGTGTAACTTTTGAAGTAGATTCGTTACCCTAATAAAAAGTGTCCGGTAGGTAGACTACGCACTATGATTTTGCCCAAATCTGGCTATATAGCGCTGTGGTTTGTCCCTGGCATGCGCGCAGGTTGGCGGCGGCAGTTTCGTCCCCCGCACTGTAGATCAGCATGAGTTTGCCTTCTTCTTCACAGAGCGCGTCGTGATGCGGGAAGACTTCACGCAACAGGAATTGTGCATAACGCACCAGGCGAAACGGGCCATGCGCGCGTGGCGTTTGATCGGGCAGGGCCTCGACAGCGACTGCATTGAGCGTTTTCACACTCTCGATCAGATCGGGTAAGTTGGGTGAGGGGGCAAAGACTATCGTATAATACCAGCCGAAGAGTTCTCCTGTCTCGCAGCCGTGGGCGTCGCTCACGCCGACGATGGGGATGATTTTGCCTCGCGCGCGTTCCTCGTGATAACGTGCTACCTGGAGCATATTGGATTCTACCTCGAAAGGATGATACCCTCCAATCAGTTCAAGCGCGTCAAACGGTTGGTGTTCCAGTAGTTGAGTCGTCAGATATTCGGGAATGTCGTAGCGGTGGCGCGAGAACCAATAGGGATGGCAGAAGATGCCTAGCCCTCCTCCCTCGCGTATCTTGTCGAAGCACCAAACACAAGAGGCGTAGGTATACCTGTCTACATCTGGTGGAAAATGGAGCAAATTATCTGCAATAACCTGGACGGCTGCATGATAAGCAGCATCTTCTGTACGCATTAGGTCATTGATGCTGAAACGTCCTCCGAAGTTGATAATATGCACCGGGTTGCCGGGTGGGTGAACTTCTTCGCCGGGGTAAATACGCAGGTCGAGGGATACGCCGTTGTATGCTTGTATGGCCTCCAGCGAGGGGGTATAGCGGCGGTGGTCGGTCACGGCCATAAAATCCAGTCCGATGCGCCGTGCCGCACCCGCTACATAAGCGGGAGGTTCTTTACCATCCGAACGGTCGCTGTGTATATGGAGATCGCCTTTGTAAGGGCGAAGAGCAAAGAGTTCATCTTCTAGCGCGTAGACCCGGAACTCGCCGACAGGCGTACTGGAATCTGTTGTAACCCAGAACACGTATTCTTGCTCCTGGGAAAATGTGTATTGTACTTGTAGCGTTGCCCCGTTTTTATGAACCAACAACGGTTCCCCCACGATGCTGGTTGTCTGCTGCGCTGCCCCACCTACCGGAAAGACGCTGACCTGGCAAGTTTCCAGGTCACATATTTCGGGCGGGGGAAAGAGCGTAAGCGTGCTTTCCTTTCCTATAGGTACAATTTTAGGCATAATATTAAGATTGTAGTGGTTATTTTGCATAGTTTTCTAATCTCCGATTTTTAATTAAAGTTTATGTCAATGCCTTCCGTATGATTCCGTCTGCCGCCTCCAATCGCCGTCGTGCTTCTTCCGGCGAAACATCCAGTAATAATGCCACAATCGCCGTTTTCACCTCACCATTACAGACGGATAAGGCGTGCTCGGCACCGGCCGCAATTCGCGATTCACAATCCGCAGATTCTCCATTCTCTGTTTTTCCCCTTACTGCCTCTACTACAATCCGTTTCGCTCGTTCTTTTAGCTTCGCATTAGTTGCCCGTACATCCACCATCAGGTTACCATAAGTTTTGCCCACGCGGATCATGACACCGGTGGAGATCATATTGAGTACCATTTTCTGCGCGGTGCCAGCCTTCATCCGCGTGGAACCGGTGATCACTTCCGGGCCGGCGATAGGAGCAATGGCGATGTCGGCGAGGTTGTGTATGGGAGCGGGGTAGTTGCATGCCAGACTGATAACAAGCGCGCCCCGTTGGCGCGCCTCGTCCATTCCGCCGAGTACGTAGGGGGTGCGCCCACTGGCTGCTATGCCCACCACACTGTCATCTGCTGTAACATGGATCGCAGCGATGTCCCGTGCCCCCGCGTCGCGGTTGTCCTCCGCGCCCTCTACGGCGGTCGTGATGGCGCGTTCTCCACCCGCGATGATGCCTATCACCTGACCAGGCGCAGTATTGAAGGTTGGAGGACATTCCGAAGCATCCAGGATCCCTAGCCGTCCTGACGTCCCTGCGCCGATATAGATGAGGCGTCCCCCACGCTGCATCCGTTCCGCTATGCCATCAATCGCTTCCGCGATATGCGGTAGCTCGCGTTCCACAGCAGCAGCAATTTTGGTATCCTCAACATTCATTAGCCGCGCCATTTCCAGCGTGGAAACGGTATCAATGCCGGTAGTTGCAGGATTGCGAGATTCAGTCGTAGAATGAGGACTGAGGATTGAGGAGTGGAGGGTTGGAAGATTGAATTCCTGATCCCCGACCCTCGATTCTTCATTTTTTGTTTCCTCCCCCCCCTGCTCTTTTGCTCCCTTGCTCCCCTGCTTCCCTGCCGGTGTGATATTTCCCAAAATCACCGGCCTGTGCGCGCCGGTCGCAGCCGGGAGGTTGCCGGGACGGTGATGCCAGGTCTCGTAGGCCAGGACGGCGAAGGCGACGGCCTCCTTTGCTTCAACGCCGAGGCCGGCAGCACCGGAAGGAATGACGTGAGCCGGGGCCAGGTATTCGTGCAACAAAGTCATCAATGTGGAGTTGCGCGCCCCGCCACCGCTGACGACAACTTCGTCCGGGAAGCGGGGCAGGAAATCGCGGTAGGCTTGCGCAATAGAGGCTGCTGTGAACGCGGTCAGTGTGGCGACGATGTCCAGCGTACCAAGTCCGCGCGCAAGTCCCTCATCCCATACCTGCGCCCCAAATTGCGTGCCAAATAACTCGCGCCCGGTTGTCTTGGGCGGCAGTTGTTGTAAATAAGGATGTCGCAGCAACTCATGGAGCCAAATTGTATTAATGTGCCCTCGTGCTGCTAATTCCCCATCCCGATCAAAAGCCAATGCTCCATCTGTCGCCCTTCCGGTGGCATAATCTACTAACATATTCCCCGGCCCCGTATCAAAAGCAAAAACTGCCGATTCACCGGCTTGCTGGCTTGCTGATTCTCCGGCAGGCAAATACGTGACATTCGCAATTCCCCCGATATTCTGAACCGCGCGAGTCTTTTCGGGATGGCTAAGCAGTAGTGCGTCCACGTAGGCGACGAGCGGCGCGCCGTGCCCTCCCGCTGCTATGTCGCGAGTGCGGAAATTGCTTACCACAGGCGCCCCGGTCATTTCTGTAATGACTGCCGGCTCGCCCAGTTGAAGCGTGGACGCCGGATTGCGGGACGTGGGCGGCACGTGCCATAGCGTCTGCCCGTGGCTGCCGATGAGGTCTATTTGCGCGGGCGCGAATCCTGCTTCCGCGATAACCTGGAGTGCAGCATCGCCGAAGGCGTGTCCCAGGGCGAAGTTCAGACGACAGAGCCGGTCTACAGTTCCTGTTTCGGGAGAGAAACAGGCGAAGATTTCGGCGCGTAGGCCGGGCGGGTGGGGAATATGGGTATGCTCTAGAACCTCCCACGTTAAAGCGGGGGGCGCACCCTCAATGCGGACGATGGCAGCATCTACCCCGTCCGCCGATGTGCCGGACATTAGGCCAATAACAATCATCTTAGAATCCTTTAATGTGAATTGAATTATGTTTCACGTCTATGCCAATCAATAATAGCTTGGTGGACATTGACGCGCAGTTCGCCGATACCTCGATTTTGACGCCCGTTGTAGACCTCGTTGGTGAGTAGGGCGACGACGAGGTCACGCTCCGGGTCCATCCAAAGGGAAGTGCCCGTGAATCCGGTATGTCCAAACGCGCGCTGACTGAAGGGGTGACTGCTGGCCTCCGGGTCGGGCGACCAGAGCAAAAACCCCAAACCGCGTCGCGTGCCTAGTCCCTCGGTGTGCAGCCGTGTCATCTCAGCAACGGTGGATGGATGCAAGAGCGGAGGCCCGCCGTCCAGGTACAGTTGCCCGAAAGCAGCGATATCGCCGGCGGTGGAGAAGAGTCCCGCGTGCCCGGCAACACCTCCCAGGCGATAGGCGTTTTCGTCGTGAACTTCACCCACGATGCGGCGGTTGCGCCAGGTGCAGTGTTCGGTAGGCGCGATATTTGAGTCGGGAGTTGGGAGCGAAGAATTAGACGTAAGGGCAGAGGAGCAAGGGGGCGCGGGGGCAGGGGAAAGGGGAAGATAGCAGGTGTGATGTAGGTTGAGGGGAGTTGTGACGTGGGTTGCTACGGCGGTGTTGAGTGCGGTTTGGATGAGGCTTTCGATGGCAAGGCCGAGAAGGATCAAGCCAATATCGCTATAGACGACGAACGTGTTAGGTGGGCAGGCGAAGAAGGTCGCCAATGCCATTTGACGGGCAGCGTCTGCATCGAATTGTTTGTAGAGAGGACGCCACGCGGGCAGCCCGGCAGTGTGTGTGAGAAGCTGGCGAAAAACGATCTCGCTGGTATTGACTGTATGTGGAGCAGGCTTCCCAACCTGCATAACGGTGACATATTGTCCCCAATTGACGGGATCTTCGTAAGGTTGGATGGGGCGCGGTCCGCTGAACTCCGGAAGCACGGTGCAGACCGGCTGTTCTAGCGCAACCAGCCCGGCTTCTACCAACCTCATAAACGTTGTGACAACGAATAGCTTGGTGACGGATGCCATATCGAACAGTGTATCGGGTTGGGTGGGGCGCCGGCGCGTTTCTGGGTCGAGCCATCCCACGCTCTCATCTAGCATCACCTCCCCACGCCACCGTACCACAAGCTGCGCTGCCGGCGTGACCGTGCCAACTGCATTGTGAAGTATATTTTTTATAGTTTCCATAGGCCTATATCTGTACTGTGTATTTAAACTACTCAACTAACCTGTTTCATGAGTGTAAATGCAGCTAAAGCCGCCCTTTAAGAGGTATTTTTCGCTGCCGCGC
>JAFGFI010000440.1 GCA_016931185.1 Anaerolineae bacterium | reverse complement strand
GCGCGGCAGCGAAAATACCTCTTAAAAGCCGCATGGGTACTCATAAACAACATAAGGAAGGTAAACAACATATTATGGAAAAGCATAGCTCTGATTTTAAACTGGACTATAAAAAGACGTTTCTTATTGGTTTTGGTTTCTTCGGCCTCAGTGTGATGTGGAAGTTGTATAACGATTATGTCCCCATTTTTCTTCAAGCAGGCAATCCTGTATTTGATGCCGATCTCGCGACGCGGACCAACGGGTTTGGTCTGGGGGCCGCGCTAACGGGTTTTATTATGACGCTGGACAACATCGTCGCGCTATTTTTGCTGCCTCTTATCGGGATTTGGAGTGACCGGGTATGGACGAAGTTGGGTCGCCGTAAACCCTTCATTATGGGGTTAGCCCCTATCTCCATTGTAACGTTTATCATCATTCCGTTTATCATCAAAGCGATTCCGCCCGACCTGAGCGGGAATACGGCGGAACTTTCTTCTTATCTTTGGCTATTTGTAGTCATCGTTGGGATTTTTATCACGACGATGGCCGGCTTCCGTACTCCTGTCATCTCACTGATGCCCGATCTTACGCCTTCACCACTGCGCAGTCAGGCAAATGGCATCATCAATTTGATGGGAGGATTGGGAGGCGTTATCATCACCCTTATCGGGGCCTGGCTTTATGCTATTGACATTGTCACGCCCTTTGTCTTTGCCGGTATACTTATGATAGCGGCCCTGTTCATGTTGTTTTTCTTTGTCCAGGAGCCACGCTATCTTGAAGACACAGAAGAACGGGAAGAAGAACAGGCATTAGGCGTACTCAAAGGAGTACGATCAATATCCGGTGAAGAACGCAAGAGCCTGTTGTTCCTGATGCTTGCCATTTTCCTGTGGTTTGTGGGCTACAATGCCATTGAAACGTTTTTCACTTCTTACGGCGTTAATGTTCTCAAGATCAAAGAAAACCAGGCTTCATTACTTTCCAGCGTTGCCTATATCACATTCTTGCTCTTCTCCGTTCCTAGCGGGTTTATAGCGGCAAAATTGGGCCGCCGGCGCACAATTACTGTAGGATTGTTAGTTTTTGCCGGACTGTTGCTGGTCGGTTACCTGGTACCCAATATCATCGTGATCGGAGCAGCATTAGGACTAGGTGGACTGGCGTGGAGTCTGGTCAATATCAACTCACTGCCGATGGTGGTGGATATTTCTTCTTCCAACGCGCATCTTGGTACCTTCACCGGATTTTATTACCTCGCCTCCCAACTGGCGGCCATTGTGGGGCCAACCCTTAACGGCTTTGTGATCGAACGTTCCGGTAATTACGGGCTAACATTGTTAATGCCTGTTATTTTCTTTATCCTGGCGGCGGTAGTAATGCAAAACGTACGACGCGGCGAAGCACGGTAAACGAAGTACAATGACAGTTAACAAAACAGGATGCTTTCAAGTAGGTATATCCGTCATCCTTTTGTTATGGGCCGCGAGTCTTCCTGTGACATTGATGTTAGGGATGACCTTGGTGATCGAAGAGCAGTGGCCTGCCCCGGTAGTACCGCTCGCGTTGGTGTTGGCGGCAGGGCTGTGGATAGTTCCATTTGCGATGGTTGCCCTGTTAAGCCGTAATCGCAGCGGGTGGGAAGTTATTGCTGCGTTGGCGAGTGGCTTAACTGCATTGTCTGGTTATTGGGTACTGGATGCCGTATTACGCGCGGGCTTTCAATCCCGGCCCAATGGACTGGCTGCCTTCCGTATCATAGCGGGTATTCTGTATAGTGTGCTGGCGGCCCGGTCCACACCGTGGTTGGCGGGTATACCGCGTCGCTCTATGCTCGCCTGGCTCGGATTGAAGCGATGGAATATACCCACGCTTTGGCTATCCCTGGCATTGGCAGCCCTGTTAACTCTTCCCTGGCCTATAACAGGGGCGTTAGGAGATCGTTTTACCAGCCTCGAAATTCTTTTCCAGACTTGCGCCGAATTACTGCCCGCCGTCTTGTTGATTTGGGGGTTGGTTTTTATGCTGTTGACCTCAACCTACTCTCAAAACTGGTTGGCCGGGTTAGTAGTTGTCCTGCTCTACAGTGTTTCCCTGGTAAGTGGCGTGGTGCCACACGGTGAGTTCGGCGCGCTCTCCAAAGCGGTGTTTGCTCTACCATTGGCCTTGCTGCTTACTGAACTGCGCGCCCGCGAAGGAGGCATCGTGCCGGTATTCTTGCTGGCTTTTTTCTACCTGGGGATACCGCGCCTTTTTGTGGACCCTCGTGATGCTATTATGCAGGGGATACCTGAATTACAGCATATACTGGGCTATGCTATCAGTTGGGGGCTGATATGTTTGTTTGGCCCCGCGCTGTGGGCGTTGCGCCGGTTTTGGCGTGAACAACGAGATACCATAAATATTTCACCCGTAATCTGGCGCACTGGAATTAGCCTCGTTGCTGGGATTGTTTGGATAGGGTGGTTGAGTATTTACTTTCTAGTTGGAGATCCCGGTTTTACAGATGATGGGTTTCTTATTATCCTGGAGGGAGCAGATATCAAAGCCGCAGCCAATATTGCAGATCGGAATAGCCGCATAGCTTATGTTTATGATACCCTGGTCAAGACTGCCGAATACACACAGCCCCCCATTTTGGCCGAGTTGGATCGGCTGGGGTTATCCTATCGCCGTTACTATCTCACCAACATGGTTCGCGTGGAGGGAAACCATTATCGGATGCGATATTTTGAGAACATACCGGGTGTAGTTCAGGTAATCCGCAATCCCAATGTCCGCGAATATCCACACCGTATTAAAATGCCCTACGGCCCGGGCACAGACACCATAACCGGAGTCCAGGAGAACCTCCGTGCGATTAACGCCGATGAAGCATGGAATTTGGATGTCTTGGGTGAAGGCATCGTTGTAGCCGGGCAGGACACGGGTTACGATTGGACACATCCGGCTCTCCGGTCGCATTACCGGGGTTGGGATGGTACGGGCGCTGACCATGATTACAACTGGCACGATGCCTGGGATGATGTTGCCGTACCCTTCGATGATGACTCTCACGGCACACATACGATGGGCACAGTTTTGGGCGACGACGGTGGCGCAAACCGCACCGGAGTTGCACCGGAGGCACAGTGGATCGGCTGTCGCAACATGCGACGTGGCTTTGGTAATCCGGCATCATATATTGAATGTATGGAGTTTTTCCTTGCTCCCTATCCTCATGGCGGCGACCCCTTCACCGATGGAGATATAACTCAAGCTCCTCATGTCATCAATAACTCGTGGGGCTGTCCTCCAGAAGAGGGGTGTCCGTCAGATATATTTGAGCCGGCTCTGGACGCGCTGCGCGCAGCAGGGATTATGATGGTCGTCAGCGCGGGTAATGCAGGTCCCGCGTGCGAAACCGTTCTTCATCCTCCGGCTAATTCTAACGCCGTTTTCTCCGTGGGCGCGACCACTCTCTACGGCGATATTACAAGTTTTAGCAGCCGTGGGCCAGTCGGGGAACTTCTCAAGCCAGATATTGCCGCGCCCGGTGCAAGTGTGCGTTCCAGTGTGCCCGGAGGCGGTTATGGCACAGCAGACGGTACCTCAATGGCGGGGCCGCACGTCGCGGGATTGGTCGCCCTGCTCTGGTCGGCCAATCCTGCGCTTACCGGTGATATAGAGACCACAGAACGCCTCATCTGCAAAACCGCAACCCCCAAAGCTCTATCCAACGTCTGTACGCTGGCAGAATTGGACTTTGAGGATCCTCTGGGACTAGGACTGGACGGTCCCGTTTGTGCTTGTGGCGGCGCAACCGGTCTCCCCAATAACGTTTATGGTTGTGGAATCATAGACGCCGAAGCAGCAGTGCAAGCAGCACTGGAATATAAATAATGAGGTATTATGAAAATCCGTTCGATTACTATTTTTTCTGAACTTACACCCACAATAGATGAGGGGCAGATCGCGTATCTGGGGGAATTCGCGCGGACAGCCCAAAATGCCTATGAGCAAGCTGGCTTTGAAGTGCAAACCACGCGGCTGGCGACCAACAACTTCCCCGCCCTGGCACAATCCAAATGGGCGGGCGATCTGGCAGAATGGGCGGTGAAGTTGGAAGCCATCTGCCACGCACAAGGATTTGACTACATCGCGCTTGGTCCTGCTGCCCCGACACAGTTAGAAAAATTGCCGGCGTTATTCGCGGCGACACAACGCATTTTTGCCACAACACACATTACATCGCCGGCTGGCGCGCTATCCGCAAATGGCACCCTCATAAATGGGACAGCTATTCGGGGTGCGGCGCGCGTGATGCGCGAGGCGGCTCACATTGAGAATGGTTTTGGCAACTTGCGCTTCGCAGCACTGGCGAACGTTCCTGCGGGGACACCTTTTTTCCCGGCTGCCTATGCAGGTGACGAAAAACCGGCATTTGCCATCGCTACCGAATCTGCCGACTTGGCTGTGACAGCATGCCAGGAAGCATCTAATGCGCAAGAGGTTCACTCCCATCTTGTTACCACAATAGAAGCCCAGGCTGCGTGCATTGAGGCAGTGGCGAACAAACTGGCACAGACTCAGGCCATTCACTTTACGGGCATTGACTTTTCACTCGCGCCATTCCCCACACATACCATCAGCATCGGGGCCGCGTTAGAAGCCCTAACCGGCACGCCCGTGGGGGCTGCCGGGACATTGGCTGCCGCCGCACTATTCACCACCGCCATCCAACAGGCACGCTTTTCCCACACAGGGTTCTGCGGCCTGATGCTGCCGGTGCTTGAGGATGTGGTGCTGGCACAGCGCGCTGCCGAAGGCTACTTACGCGTCGGGGAACTGCTACAATGGTCGGCGGTCTGTGGCACCGGCCTGGATACTGTACCACTGCCCGGTGACGTCAGTGAGGCAGCATTGGCCCGGTTGCTCTTTGACGTTGCCGCGCTATCCACGCGCCTGTGCAAACCTCTCACAGCGCGTCTGATGCCATTACCCGGCAAAGTTGCAGGCGATCCCGTTCACTTTGACTTCGCGTACTTCGCCGATGGTGGTGTTCTTCCTTTAGAGGGAGAAGAAGCAGGCCTGCTCTTACCCACTGCAAGCCTGCAGCTTCACATATTGAGATAATGAAGTAATAGACAAACATCAAACGTAAATGCATAACGTTTGACGCATCAATAACTTGAATTTTGGTTTAAAAACAACGCTCCCGCGTCTTCAGTCAGCAACACTACTAGAGTATAGATACCCAACACCGTGCCGATGGGAAAGCCGGGCAGATTCAAGACACCCAAAATGATCGCCAGAATCCGTGCCCAGGACTTGAACTTAAGCAATCCTATTCCGGCGACGATACCAGGGGCGGAAAGCACTAACATAATCCCCCCGACAAACAGTCCTACAATCGTTAGGATGATGGCGGCTTCTTCTTCTCCACTGATGACGCCGATGCTCAATAATAACATCAGGACAAAGCCCCCAATCAACACGCCTAGCGCACTCAATACAATGTACAGCCAACCCAAAATCTTAACATTCGTCTCCATGTATAGTACCCTCCCTTGAAAATAGCGAATTACGAATAACGAATTACGGATTCAATTTTTCATCCTACTGCTGGTGAACGCCAGTCGTTAATGGG
>JAFGFI010000439.1 GCA_016931185.1 Anaerolineae bacterium | reverse complement strand
GCTATTAGCGGTCTAGTCAACCCGAAAATTTGCAGCATGACTACGTGTTTGGACTACATGATATGTTGGTAGCTTCCGGGAAGGTTCTGATGTGTTACAGTTGTCATAAGACAAACAGAGCATATACTTAGGGGTATCGTAACGACGGGGGAATTGATTTTATGACTCATGACTATAGTTCGCGCCTGGCTCACGTTTTTTGGATGGGAGGATCTCCTTGTGCAGGCAAGAGTACGTGGGCGGATCGCCTGGCTAAGTGGTATAGTGTACCACCCGGTAATGGCGCGCCATTAAGAAATGGCGTGGCGGTTTATCACGTGGATGACGCGTTTCGACGGCATTTAAAATATTTCACGCCAGAGGCACAGCCTACGCTTTATCACTGGACGCATACGCCGTGGGAGGATTTATGGATGCAGTCGGATGAAGCTTTACTTGAGCAGGCGATTGCCGCTTACACGGAGCATTTTTCGTTGATTGTACAGGATTTGCTGGAGACCGATCCCACGGTTCCACTGCTGGCGGAGGGAACCGCGCTGTTGCCCGATTGTGTGGCGCCTTTGTTGGTCAATCAGGGAAATGCTATATGGATCGTACCTTCTGAGGATTTCCAACGGCAGCAATATGCCCAACGTAATTTTGCCCAGGGCATCTTGAGTACCTGCCGTAATCCCGATCAGGCTTTCCAGAACTGGATGAACCGTGATGCCAACTTTGCCCGCTGGGTCGTAGCCCGCGCCCGCGTTTTGGGGCTTCACCTCTTTGTTAACGACGGTTCCCGGAGCGTGGAAGTGAATGTGGCCCAGATTGCGGATTACTTTCATCTGCGGCAGTCAATATGAGTGATCATTTTTGGTGTATTTCATTTGAGTCAGTGAGTGTGTCAACCGTCAGGCATTAGGCGTCAAAATGCACTCGCGTTTGACGTTTGATGCAAGTACATTCTCCAACTGAAATAGAACACACTCTGGTTATTTTTTACGTGGAGGGAATGTTATGAAAAAATCCATTCAGTCTTTTGGCGAGACCGCGAATATCGCGGTGACGGTGTTGGTGGATAACCGGGCGGATTTGATGACTAAGTCTACTGACACGGTGAAACGCTTTACGGACGCGCCGCTGCTCGCGGAACATGGGTTCTCGGCATGGGTTGACCTCAAGGATGCCGGCATACGTATCTTGTGGGACGCGGGTATCACCACGACGGCGCTGATGGAAAACGTCCGGCGGATGAAGGTAGATCTGGGCACGATTGACAAAATTGCTCTGAGCCACGGGCACGGCGATCACACGGCAGCGATGACGGAAATCCTCAAGGCAATGGATGTGTTTCCTCAGCCGAGAAAGTGGGCGGCGGATGTACCTGTGGCGGAACTCCGTCGTTATGCCCAGGGGCGCCGTATTCCTTTAATTGCACATCCTGCCGCGTTCCGGGAACAGTGGCACATTGACCCGGACAGTGGTGAGAAGTATGGCCCGTATTTTGGCCCACCGCGTGCTGAGTGGGAAGCATACGGCGCGGAGGTGATACTATCCGAAGACCCCACGCAGCTTGGGCCAGGCTGCTGGACAACGGGCTATGTGCCCCGTGAGAGCTTTGAAAGCTCGGGTATCCCCAAGTCTCTGTATTACCGGGAGGGCGATACCTTTATTCCCGCTGCTATTGAGGACGATCAGGCTATTGTCATCAATGTGCAAAACAAGGGACTGGTTATCCTCTCTGGTTGCGCCCACTCGGGAATTGTCAATACGATAAATTATGCTAAAACGATAAGTGGCGTGGATAAAGTGTGGGCAGTGTTAGGTGGTTTTCACCTGGCCTCTTCCAGTGATGAGGATATCCAACGCACCATTGACGAAATCAGATCCCTGGATTTGACGCTTGTTTCTCCTTCTCATTGCACTGGATTTAAGGCTATCTGCCAATTTGCCGTCCAAATGCCAGATCAATTCGTGCTGGGGCTGGTAGGAACGACGTTTTTGTTTTAAGGGGTTGGTGTACTTGCGTCAAATGTCAAATGGAAGCGCATTTTGACGTCTGACGTTTGACGTTTGATGTGCCCACTAACTCAAGTGAAACACACCCAATCTTGATCTACTGATTCTAAATAAGGAGGTTATGATGATTGCAAGAAAGCTTTTCGGCCGCACAGGCCACGAGAGTACACGGACGCTGTTTGGCGCCGCTGCATTGGGCGGCGTGACACAAGAAGAGGCTAACCGTACGCTCGATTTGTTGTTGGAGTATGGGGTCAATCACATCGACACTGCCGCGTCGTATGGGGAGTCGGAAGTGCGTATCGGGCCGTGGCTGCGTACCCATCGCGATGAATTCTTCCTGGCGACGAAGACCGGCAAGCGTACTTACCGGGAAGCCTGGGATGAGCTGCACACTTCACTTAAGCGATTGCAGGTGGATTACGTCGATCTGTGGCAGATGCACAACTTGATCCAGCCGGAGGATTGGGATGTGGCGATGGGGCCGGGTGGTGCGTTGGAAGCCTTTGTAGAGGCGCGGGAGAAGGGCCTGGTGCGTTTCCTGGGTGTAACAGGGCATGGAGTTGGCGCGCCTAAAATACACATGAAGAGCCTGGGACGCTTTGACTTTAATTCGGTGCTGCTGCCCTACAACTACGTGATGGCGCAGAATCCGCGCTATATCGCCGATTTTGACGCGCTCGTCGCACTGTGCAAAGAGCGCAAGGTGGCAGTGCAGACTATCAAGTCTATATGCCAACGTCCCTGGAATGATGACCCTCACACGCGGGCCACCTGGTATAAGCCCCTCGAGGATCAGGAGGCGGTTGACAAAGCCGTCCATTGGGTGCTGGGCAATGATTATGTCTTCCTCAATACCGTGGGTGACATTCACGTACTGCCCAAAGTGCTGGAGGCCGCTACCCGCGCCGGCGCGCGTCCCTCGGATGAAGTGATGGACGCGATGGTAGCAGGATTGGGGATGGAACCGCTGTTTGTGTAGAGATGAGATGTGAAGCGTGAAACGTGACGAATGATAGTTCACGTTTCACGTTTCACGAGATAGTGCCTACTTTTTTACTTTCCCGACGGATACCCATTGCACGCGCACCAGGAGTACCCCGGCCAGGAGCAGCATACCGCCAAAGATTTGGAGCAGGGACATCGTTTCGCCCAGTATAGACACGGAAAGCAGGATCGAGAAGAGCGGCTCCAGCGACCCGATAATGGCGGCGCGTGTGGGGCCGAGTAATCCGATGCCGGCCCAGAGGAAAAGGATCGCCAGGGCGGTGGCAAACACGGCGAAACCGGTGGCCCATAGCCAGCCCACCGGGGCAAAGTCCAGGGAGAATTGTTGCGAGACGCCCGCGTAGATTAATGTTCCCACCGCCGCGCCGATGATCATCCAGACCGCGCTCATCGCGGGCGGAACCTCTCGTGTCCAGTGTTGTCCGATCAACACATAGAGCGTTTGCACGATCATATTGATGACCATGAGCAGAATTCCCACGAGAACCGCCCTCTCAAAGGGCTGCCAGAAAAGCGCAAAACTCCCTCCGATTACCAGGCACAACGACAACACTTTGGATGTCGTAAACGCCTCTCCCAAGAAGAGCCAACTGCACAAACTGACCAGGAGGGGATAGATGGCTACAAATAAAGATACTAACCATGCGGGCATCATACTCAATGCCAGGAACCATGTCGTGCCTAAAATGGTATAGGCGAGGAATCCTAACAAGAAAAGTGCGATGACCTTTGCCCTCGGCAGCCGTACCCATTGCCCGGAGAGTGAGAGAAATCCCCGTAAGATCACGGCCGCAATCGCAAACCGCAAAAAGATCGCCATTCCGGGCGTTAACCCGGACTGGTAGGCATAGCGTACAAAGACTACCGCCGTCGCATAGGACATCGCCGAGAGCGTGCTGAACGCCGCTCCTTTCCGAAAAGTAGCGTCAGAAGTATCCGAGTGCATCATGAGTTTTTATTCCACATTCTGAATCCTTGCTAAATCTCCATCCCGCGCAGCTTCTAGCACAGGTCTCATATATACGTCTACCATCTCTGCTGTGAGCGGTACGGGCATATTTTGCAGCTTCATTTTGAGCTGCGGATTCTTCGCGGCGGCGAGGGCGCGGGTGATGTGCGCCTCGCCGAAACCTTCAACCTCGTCAAGGCGCGTGGGGAAGCCGATACGCCGGCTGAAGGCCAGCATCGCTTCGGCCACGGCGACGCCCAACGCGCGCCCGCCGAGAGGGGCGATACCGGTTTTTGTCCATCCTGCTGCCTGGTAGATGCTACCTACCAGTTTGAGCGGAGCCTCAATGGCCGGGGCGAAGAAAACGGTGTAATACGGATTCATCATTGCGCAGGCGCGCCCGTGAGAGAGTACATCCACCAACGAGAAGCTGGTCAGATGCCCTCCGTTAGTGCCGCCAAGCATAATGGCATAGCCCCCTAGATCGGTCGCCAGGCATAGCGCCTCACGGGCCTCGGCATCGGTGGGGGCGTCTAATGCGCGCGGCAGGTAGGTGACGATCAGGGCGATGCTGAGCGCGGCAACTTCGGCGATTTTGTCATAGTCCGGCTTACCTGCTGCGCCGTAGAGTACCTCCAGCGAATGGGAAACCCCGTCCATTGCACCATCGGCAGTGAGGGCGGAGGGTGTGCCGTAAGTCACGGTATAGTCGAAGACGGGTCGCTCCGGCACAATGGCATCGTCCACGATGAGCTTTTTCTGTCCCGTCGCAAGGTCGGTAATGTTGGAATACTTGGTCAGATGCGCGCTTGAACTGGCGAGGGTCTGGATGGCGACGTGGGGCGTCAAGGACTTTCCCCGTGCTTTCGCCGTCTGTGTTACCAGCCCGGTACCGAAGTAATCCTCAATATTACCTCCCAACGCGCGCAGCACCTCGGCGGCCTTGACCGCGTCAATACTGCTGCCCCCACCGAAACTGATGAGTACATCATAGTCCAGCGCGGCAAGCGCGTGGGTGATGCGGGTTAAATCCTCGCGAGGGG
>JAFGFI010000438.1 GCA_016931185.1 Anaerolineae bacterium | reverse complement strand
GGTGCAGTGCCTGGACAGCAACGGCACGTTCAAAAGTGGTACATCATTGCCGTAAATTGGTGGTACATTGTCGGGCGTAAATTGACAACCTTACGCAAGTCATCATTTAAGTGAGTGCGCATTGTTCCTCAAATTGAAACTGTTCGTCAAAGACACATTGATGACTCTGGGAACGCGGGTGATTGTTCTCGCTCTCAATATTTTTATTTCGATTGCTATCGCACGCGGACTAGGGCCAGAAGGCAAAGGGATTTACACTTTAACTACGCTGTTTCCGGCCCTGATTTTCGTTTTTGCCAATCTGGGTATAGGGCCAGCCACGATCTACTACGTTGCCCAACAGAAGTATCCCTTAAAAATTGTGTTGGGAACCAATACAATCCTTACCCTTGCACTTGGGGTCATTTTTGGCCTGACTGCCGGTATATCAGCATTTGCATTTCAACAAAGCATCTTCCCCGAAGTGCCCCGCACCTATCTTTTGATTGCTTTGATCTTACTTCCCCTGGACTTATTCAGACAGCAAGCGGGTGGAATCATCTTGTTGGGCGCAAAACGTATCCGCGAGCTTAGTTTGACCTCTGTAATATATGATGTGCTTTTTCTTGCTTTGATTTTGCTCACTTTCAAGCTCGCAGGTACCCAGGTGATGGGCATCGTTGGTGCACGCATTGTGAGTTCTATATTCATTTGTGTTTGGACCTTTATCCTGGTGGCTCGCATAGCCGGTGGTATTGAGTTTCGTCCTCATCGCGCTTATTTGAAGGACCTCTTTAAGTACGGGTCCCAGGCTTATTTGGGCAATGTCATTGCATTTCTAAACTACCGGATTGAACTCCTGTTGCTCAGCATGTTTATGTCTGCTGAAACTATCGGATTTTATTCGATCGCGGTTAATCTCGCCGAGCAGCTATGGTTGGTTTCACAGTCTGCCGCGACCATGATTTTCCCGGTCGTTTCTGCCGAGAAAGACCCAGAAAAACTACGCGCGTTTACCCCTCTGGTCAATCGCAGTGTGACCCTGATTACAACTTTGGGCGCGCTGGTTCTCGCATTGCTAAGCCGCGTGTTGGTCACGTTGATGTATACGGATGTTTATCTTCCTACGGTTGGCTTGCTGCGCATTTTGTTAGTCGGGATTGTGCTTAACAGTAGCGCTCGTATCTTGGCTAACGATCTTGCCGGGCGAGGTAAGCCCATGCTCAATACCCTGGTAGGGGGGATTAGTTTGGTGATCCAGGTAATCTTAAATCTTATCTTGATCCCTAAATTTGGCGCGGTAGGTTCAGCTTGGTCCACGACTATTGCATACGCGCTCATTTTTGTATTGCAACTGGTACTGTATGCCAGGATCGCACAAGTGCCATTCCGACAGATTATTTTGCCACAAAAGGCAGATTGGCAACTCTATCACCAGTTCGCTGTAATTATGTTACAATGGGCAAGGTTAAAATTGGTTCGATTACATATATTACCCTCAAATATAGCGGATTAAAACCGACGTTGAGTTTAACGATGAAGAAACTAACAACGATCTTCTGGCGCACCGTTTACGGCATCTCTGAACACCCTTTAGTACTCTGTTTAGTGACCCCTTTCATTCGCTTGGCCGCGCGATGGGGCGGAGAGGCCCTGGCTCGCCGGTTGACAAAAGCTATAACCCATTTCCTGCTTTTAACACCGCCGCAGCATATAGGATATGTCCATCTTCACCTTTCAAGACTATACTGGCTTTTACGTCGTCAGGCAAAACAGCCTCAAGTAATACCAAGCCAACCTCTTGATACGTTACAGGAACGTCCGCGCAAGGTAGGAATCCTCGGCTATTTTGTGGGCCATGGCCCCAAAAGCCTGCTGGATCAATTCCCGGATGACGTGGAGCTTTACGTTTTCGATGTTCAGACTGATCTGGGATATCGCGCAGAGTGGTTACAAACCAGGGTCAATCATTATATTCCTCTGCTCCTTCGACAAGCGACTATCAAAAGACCCTTGCTGGCAGGATGGGAAGAGACAAATTATGTCCCTCTTCTGCCTGAAGAACACGCATCCCCTCGGGATTTGGTCGCGGCGGCAGCGGAGAGTATCAATCAAGCGGCATTAGATTTATTGATGATTATTGGACATGAGAGAGAACCGCATACTTACGAGTTGGTTGATCTTATTGAAACGCCCTGTATGGTTCATATATGTAACAGCTCTGACCTCTTGCATCATGAAAAGGTCAGCTTCTATATGTATACTCAACCGCAAGCTGGCTATTACCTCAAAGAGAAGCAGCTTGTCTGCGCCGCCACACAAGCGCCCTTTACAGCCAAAGCCGTCTACCCTGCGGCTTTGTATTATGATCCTCGCGGCATTGACTTGAATGACCCCTTACCGACTTGGACAGACCGCGACCCGTTGATCGTTTTCCATGGACCGCTCTACAAACTTGGAACCTCACCCGTTATTGATATGATTGCCCAACTCCTAAGCGACGATAGCACTTTAGAGTTTGTCTTTATGGGCCGTCTTGAAAACCGCAGCTATCTGTTGTCTACGATTGAAAAGGTCGGTAAACACTACGGGGTCGCGGCGCGCATACATTATGCTGGGAATTTCCTGGCAACGTGGGATGCCTCGGGAAGTGTAGTTGGCCCGGATTGGGACAAAATTATCTCTTATTTGAGGAGAGCTAGATTGGAACCCAATCCTTTTCCTTTAGGCGGCGGGCAAGCCCGGTTTCAAGCTTACTTGAATGGAGTTCCCTCAATACATATGGGGGTGCAGCTTGAACTGAGTCACAAGTGGCTAAAGCAGGATGGATTGGTCGAAGTTCCCGCATTGTTGATCCCGAATGGAACTGCATATTCTCAAAAGGAATACCTGGATTTGTGCCGCCGTTGTTTATATGATCAGATTTTTGCAGATCAACTTGCAAGCGAACAATTCGCGGTCGCACGTGCAGCCAGCGATGGTTCGGCTTATTGGCAGCGCTTGTTTGATAGCTACCGTGATTGGATGATGCCCCTTCGCTCAAAAGACCATACTCAATTACACGCTGGACGAAAATAATGCTCTTTAAAAAAAACAGCAATCCCACTATTGTGTATCTGCTTGCCATTGAGGATATCGTCCAATCCCCATTACTACACTCCCAAGTCTTTGCCCTGCTGAAAATAATGGCGGCGCAAGCCCCGGAGCGCGTCTTTCATGTTGTCGCGCTCTATCCCGTGCATAATGCGCTGCGTTTCCGCGCGCAAATTTCTGCACTTCGCGCGGACTTACGCGCCGCAGGGATTACTTTGCATGTGTTGCCCATTCTATTCGCCACCCGCTATTTCTACATCCCTAAAAACCTGCTTCCACTATTTTTCGCACAAGGTTGGCTCGCCGCTCAGTGGATTGTCAGGCAATTGCAACCGGCAGTTATCCACTGCCGTTCGTACCCGGCGACGTGGGTGGGAATGCAGGTCAAGCGCCGGTGCGGGGCGCGGCTGATTTGTGATACCCGCGCCTTGTACCCCGAAGAAGGCGCAACATTGGAAGAGGGCGGCAAATCGGTTTTGCTGGATGCAGCCTCGTTTGCCGAATGGAAACGCCTGGAACGCACCATGTTCACTGCCTCCGACGCGATCACGGCGGTCTCGCAACCTAGCATAGACATCCTGGCGACACAGTACCCACACGATGCGGCGCGGATGCACGTCATTCCTACAACCACGCGAACGCCGGAGCATGCCACGCTCGCGGACTGGCAACCCCAGACGCGCCAGGAATTGGGGCTGCCCGCAGCCCGGATCGCAGTATATGCCGGTTCCTGGTTTGAGCCGGAGCCGATGGCCGATCTAATTCACCGCTTGTTGGCGGCGGATCCGCATGCACCGTGGCATTTTTTGCTGCTGGTTGCCCCCCAGGCCGCAGCGGCGGCGATAGCGGCAATGGCGATGCTTGAATTGACCGCCAACGCCACCGTGCTCTCTGTGCCACAGCCGGAGGTTTTGCGGTATCTGGCAGGGGCAGACCTGGCGCTACAGCCTGTCGGCGCGCCGCATCAGGAGCAGGTGGACCCACGGTATACTCTGACAGCGCGCACGCGCCTCTCGATCAAGCTCACGGAATATCTGGCTGGGGGACTGCCGGTGCTGGTAAGTTGTTGGGCCGGCGCCGCCGCAGACCTGGTGCAGCAGCACGATCTGGGCCTCGTGTACGATGAAGCGCCGCCCGACGCGCTCGCCGCGTGGCTCACGCGCTGGCGAGCTGCGCGGGAAGATTTCCGCCGGCGCGCCTGGGACTTTGCCCGCACCAACTTCGCCATCGAAGAAGTAGCGCGGCGCTATCTGGCCTTGTATCGTGGAGAGGATGAACTATGACGGCTCCGGTTCTATCCATTATCCTTTTGAGCTGGAATACCTGCGATCTGTTACGGGATTGTTTACGTAGTCTCACGCCCTTCCCCCCCGAATGGGAGTTAATGGTCGTGGATAATGCCTCCAGCGATAGCAGCGCGGCCGTGGTGCAGAATGAATTTCCCTATGCGCGCCTGATCATCAACACAGAAAATCTTGGCTTTGCCCGCGGAAACAATCAGGGAATTGCGGCCAGTACAGGTGATTATGTCCTGTTGCTCAACAGCGACACCCTCGTCAAACCTGCCGCCCTGGTCAGCCTGGTGCGCTTTATGGACGAACATCCAGACGCCGGCGCCGTCAGCCCGCGCTTGCTGCGTCTAGATGGAACGCCGCAGCCCTACGCTTTTGGCGGCGATCCCACGCCCGGTTACTTGCTGCGGCGGGGATTGACGCAAATTGTATTCCGCCGACACCTTCACGACTGGGGAACCGAGCAACTGCAAGCTGTGGATTGGGTTTCCGGCGCGTGCCTGCTCGTTCTCCGGGCAGCCATCGAGCAGATTGGCCTGCTGGATGAAAATATGTTTATGTACTTTGAAGATAACGATTGGTGCCTGCGTATCCGCAAGGCTGGCTGGAAGGTGTATTACTACCCTCAGACCGAGATCGTCCACCTGGGCGGTCAGAGCTTGAAAAAGAATCCCCAGGCGCAGCAAGTCTATTTCTCCAGCCTGCGCTATTTTTATCGCAAACATTACACGCTTTGGATGCGCGTATTTCTCGCTTCGTTTCTTCCGATTTACCGCTGGCTGTCGGGACGTTGAGCATGCACCTTATCCTAGACGCCCGCACCGCCACACCGCATTTCCCCGGCATCGGCCGCTATGTCACCAGCCTGGCCGGCGCGTTGTTGCCCCAACTGGCCACCAATGAACGATTGACGGTACTCTACGATGCCGCCTATCCGCAGCCCCGGCCCACTTCAGCGCAGTTTCAGGCCATCCCTCTCAATCTCTCGCCGTTTGGAGTGGCGCAGCAGTGGGCGATTCCCCGGCTGCTCAAGCAGCTTAACGCCGATCTGTACCACAGCCCCTACTACCTGATGCCCTACCGTCCCGGTGTCCCCACCGTGCTGACCGTGTATGACGTGATCCCGCTGCGCTTTCCCGCGCAAAGCACACTGCGGGCCAGACTGCTGTTTCACGCAACGACGTGGTTGGCCCTACGAACAGCAAATCACGTGCTGGCAATCTCAGAGGCCGCCCGCCAGGATTTTGTATACCATTTTCATATCTCATCGGAGCGAATTACGGCCATTCCTTTGGCTGCCGATTCGACCTTTTGCCCTCAGCCGCCAGAAGCCGTTGCCGCCGTGCGCGCGCGTTATCAATTGCCAGAACGATTTGTGCTGTATCTGGGCAGTAACAAACCGCACAAGAACCTGGTTCAGCTCGTCGAGGCTTTTGCGCAACAGCCCGCGCCTGATATGACGCTCGTCATTGCCGGCGCGTGGGATGCGCGCTATCCTGAAGCCCGGCATCGCGCCAGGCAACGCGCTGTTGATCACCCCATCTTGTGGCTTGGGCATATCGCCGAGGCCGACTTGCCGGCCTTGTATGCCGCGTCGACGAGTTTTGTGTTTCCTAGCCGCTGCGAAGGCTTCGGCCTGCCCGTCCTCGAGGCGCTGGCCTGTGGCGCGCCCGTCGTCTGCGCCAACACCGCTTCGCTGCCCGAAGTTGCCGGCGATGCCGCGTTATACTTCGATCCTGATAACGTTACAGACCTGGCTACCAAGTTACAACAGATATGGACAAATACCCAGTTGCGCGCGGCACTTCGCGCCGCTGGCTTGCGCCGCGCCGGCGCCTTCTCGTGGGAGCACACAGCTGCGGTCACCTTAGCGCATTATCGGGAGTTGTGCGCGTGAATGAAAATCCTACACATCTATAAAGATTACTACCCTGTCTTGGGCGGTATAGAAAACCACGTTAAAGTGTTGGCTGAAGCGCAAGTTGCTGCCGGGCACGAGGTTATTGTATCGGTGTGTAACCAGGGATTTGCTTCTATCGAAGAAGTAAGCAACGGTGTCCGCATCATTAAGTCGGGACGCCTTACCACCGCCGCCTCGATGCCCCTCAGTTTACGCCAGCTACTAACCATCCGTCGTATCCGGGCCGATATTGTGCATGTGCAATCGCCGTTTCCCCTGGGAGAAGTGGGCGCGTGGTGGCTGCAATCCAAAACCCCCCTGGTGCTTTCTTATCAATCGGATGTTGTGCGCCAGAAAAACATCTTGCGGTTATATGGGCCGTTACTCAAGCGTGTTTTGCAGCGTGCTGATTGCATTTTGGTAAACAGCCCACGCTACATCGCCAGTTCTCCCTGGTTACTACCGGTCAAGGAGAAATGCCAGGTGGTACCCATTGGCGTGGATGCGACGCGTTTCCGTCCCCCGGCAAAACCTTATGCTGACCCACCCAAGCTACTCTTTTTAGGCCGCTTGCGTTACTACAAAGGCTTGGACACTCTGATCGCGGCGATGACTGAATTGCCCGCCGAGGTCACACTCGACATCGCAGGGACCGGACCACTGTACGAGACGCTAGCCGCACAAGTCGCCCGGCTTAACTTACAATCGCGCGTGCGCTTTCTGCATGAAGTCAGCGATGAAGCGCTTCCCGCGCTTTACCAACAAGCATCCCTGTTCGTGCTACCCTCCAACGCGCGCTCCGAAGCCTATGGCATTGTGCTTGTCGAAGCCATGGCTTCCGGTTTGCCGTGTGTGAGCACCGAACTGGGCACCGGTACATCGTGGCTGGTGCAGGAAGGTGTCACTGGGCGCGTTGTACCGCCGCAAAATCCTGCCGTGATGGCCGCCGCCATCCGCGACCTGCTGGCCGATCCCGATAGCTTACGTGCAATGGGGCGAGCCGCGCGCATGCGAGTCGAAACCGAATTAACGCAAGAACGTATGGTCAGCCGGGTGTTGGCAGTCTACGAAAACCTCTTACATGCTTGAGCTCTCCCTTAGGACTCTTGGCAGGGGCGGGTTCGCCCTCCGCGAGTTTGATGTCCGCCAAATGGTCACGTAGATTGACCGCTGTATCAGGGGCTCCCGGCTCACAACCACGCGCAGCATTGACATCCCGTCTGCCCTATGTTATCATCATTACAGAAGTGATAACACTTCGGGAGGGTAATGATGATTCGCACCCAGATTCAGTTGACCGAGGAGCAGGCCCGCC
>JAFGFI010000437.1 GCA_016931185.1 Anaerolineae bacterium | reverse complement strand
TAACATAGGTGATGCAGTGTACCTGGCTTTTGTCTTTCGGCAAGTAGCTACACGATGGGGGGCTTCCCCGGATTATTGAGATGATACGGTGAACGCCAGTTCATGGGGAATTCCTCTGTAAATAACGTAGTAGCGCGGGTGTCTCGTCCGCGCTACATCTTCGTCTTCGTTGGTGTGGAATTCCACATGAGAATTTGTCTGTGTGACGCCAAGCGCCGATCCTGGGGGCAGGTTCACCTCACGCGGGTCAACTATCCCTCCACCGAACACTGCCAACACTACCTGAAGTTATAGTATCATTTCGTGTTACTGTCAACATGCCCTGCGGGCTATATATGGAGACAGACCCTAGAGCAGTCCCATGACCGGGCCCATGCCCAGGATTAGTCGGCGTACAGCGTTGTTAGCTTTTCCAGGCGCTCTATCAGTTCACGTTGCAAGCCTTGATAGGATTGGTCAGTGCGATGCGCAATGCATTGGGCAACAGCATCGAGGTAATGTTGTGCCCGCTGCCGCTGTCCCCAAGCGATGTACATACCGGCTAGTTCACCCATCGTATTCATTAAATTCCAATTGTCCTGCCGGTTTTGCCATTGCTCTATGGCCCAGAGAAAACAAGATTCAGCTTCTTCCCAGTTGGCAGTCCGCGTATAGATCATCCCTAAATTGTGTCGTGTGTGGGCCATATTCAGGTTGTCTCCTAACTGTTTGAACATGGCCTCGGCGCGAAGCGAGGTTTGTTCGGCGCGCTCAAAGTCACCATAGGTTAGGCAGGTGTTGCCAATGTTGAGTTGGATATGAGCTATGTGGTACTCATCTGCTATCGTTTCATAATACTGTAAAGCCCGTGTCAGATAATCCAGGGCTTCTTGGGGGCGCTGAACATAATTGTATAGTACACTCAGGTTTTCCCATATTGTCGCCAATCCGTAGTCATTAGGGTGGTTCCTTGTTTAGGAATGCGGTAGACTACAGCCATCGACACAGAATTCAGGAGTCTACCGATGATGATCAGTATACTAGACGTTGGTGATGCCTGTTACATGCGTTCCTTAACAGGCTTATCCCTCAGTCAGTTCGAAACCTTACTTGAGACCCTCAGCGCCGTTTACCAGGAGATGCGCCAACAGACCTATGAAGCCGAATGTGCTGCCGGTATCCGGCAACGTCAGCCATTTTAAGATCTATCTGTCGACAAACGGACGTATTCGGGTTGCATTAGACGATCACGTTGGGCAGAACGTGCAATTGCAGTTGTTCTATCAAGTCGTGAGTGATGAGACCCGCGTGGCCTATGATACCGTCGCGGATTATCGTATTGATCATTCGGGGGCAAGTGGCTGGTACTATATTTATGTTACAGAAACGGGGCACACTGCAAACACATCCTACAGGTTGCGGGTTGTGTATCCATAGTTTTACCCCCTTGACAAATTTCGAGATGTTGCTACTATAGGATTAGTCATATATAATATCATTCATATAAGCGACTAGTCCTATATAGAAAACAACAATGTCTCTCGAATACGCCATTCTGGGCTTTCTGAACTATAAACCGCTCAGCGGATACGATCTGAAGAAAATCTTCGATACGTCCGTGCAGCATTTCTGGCCTGCCGACCAGAGCCAGATTTACCGCACACTCACTCGTCTCACCGAGCGAGGTTGGGCGGAGATGGAAGTCGTCGAGCAAAGCGACCGCCCCGACCGCAAGGTGTACCACATCACGGAGGCCGGGCGCGAGGAACTCCATTGCTGGCTGCTCATGCCGCTGCGTCCCCACATCCCACATAACGCGTCGTTGATCCAGGTTTTCTTTGCCGGACAACTATCGGATGGTGAGATCGTGGCAATATTCGAACGCGCAGCCGAACGAACCCGCGGCGTCCTCAAGCTGTATGAAAAAATCCCACAACAGGTTGAGGCTTACCGCGAGTATATGGAGTCTCCCCGCGAGTTTTTCTGCTGGATGTTGACGTTGGAGGCCGGCTTCAAATCGGCGCAGGCCAACCTCGTTTGGCTCGAGGATGTGATCCGGCGTATCAAGAATGGGGAAATGCCCGCAGAGTAGACGGTAAACGGTAGACAGTAGACGGGGGAATGGGGATAAGGCGTTTCGTACGCACTTGCCATTTGTTATTCGCCAAGGCGGTTTGAGATGTCATAGCTTGCACCACGTCAAAGGATTCGTAAAGCGTTGATCATTGCCTCACTCTTGCTCTTTCCCGTCATCATGAATTATCTGTGGCCCTACGTCATCATTGACGGGGCATCGCAGGGCATCGTCAACGGCAGTCTGATTGTGTTCGGGCTGTCACACCATCTGCTGGACGACGCCCTTCATGATTCTGGGCCGCAAGCTGCGTAACCTCGGTAATTGGCCCGCGCTGCGGTTGAGGGCGGAGACCAAGAAGTGCATCAACTGTAAGAGATGTACCCAGAATTGTCCGATGAGCCTGGACGTGAACGGGCTGATACAAAAAGGTGCGATGGAGCATAGTGCGTGCTTTGTGGGACACGTGTGATGTATGCCCTAGGGACGTCATCCATTATTCGTTTAGCAAAGGAAAGTGAGAGACATGAAAATCACCATTATGAACGGCAACGGCAATCCCCAAAACCGGGAGTTTGACGAATACGTGACTCGCCTCGCGGCGACGCTGACGGGAGAGGGACACTCGGTCACGGCGTTGACCCTGCGCGATCTGGACATCAAGTTCTGCACCGGCTGCTTCGGCTGTTGGGTGAAGACGCCGGGACAATGCGTTGTTAAGGATGCCTCGCACGATGTATGCCGGGCGGCCATCAATAGCGATTTCTTGCTGTGGGCTGCGCCGCTACGCATGGGCTTCCCCGACGCGATGCTAAAGAAGATGATGGACAAATCTATCCCGCTGATCCACCCTTACTTCGTGGTAGATCACGGCGAAGCGCACCACCGTCCACGCTACGACCACTATCCCCGTATTGGGTTACTATTGCAAAAGGAAGCCGATACCGATGCTGAAGACCTGCGCATCGTAGGCAACATCTTTAGCCGCACCGCGTTGAATATGAAGAGCCGCCTGGAGTTTGCGTTCACGACGGAGCAGCCGATGGACGCGGTCGCGCGCGCCATTGTGGATGGGTCGGCGGTTGGTGTGCCTTTCGACCGCGCTTTGCCGCCACTCCCCGGCGCGCGCATCACGCCGCCGTTGCAGCTCACGCTCTTCAACGGCTCGCCGCGCGGCGCGAAGGGCAACACGCCGGTCATGCTGGAACAGGTCGCCAAAGGCTTCATCGTTGCTGGAGGGACTGTTGCCGAGACATTGCATCTGGTGCGGCAGAACAGCTTGACGGACTATCGGGATGCCTTCGTGGACGCTGAGGCGGTGCTGGTGGGCTTCCCGCTCTACACCGACGCGATGCCGGGCATCGTCAAGACGTTCATCGAGGCGTTG
>JAFGFI010000436.1 GCA_016931185.1 Anaerolineae bacterium | reverse complement strand
ACCGCTAAAGCGGTAGGTAAAAGAGGGTATGGTTGCGGGCGGTACTCCGCCCGCAACCATACCACTTTATATCTTGGCCTTTAGGCCATAAATTTTCATCCAACTGCTGGTGAACGCACCGCGTTGATGGGTAATTCTTTTGAAAACGGGCTACTAAAGCGACAAGATATAAGGGAGTGTTTTTGTGGGCGGTACCCCTCTCGCAAAAACACAGTTTTGCTCTAATTTCCGGCCCTTAGACTGTAAATTATCATCCAATCGCTGGCAAAAAAGGATTCAAACACAATACGCAATAATGCGTTCTGCCAGTGTCTCCCACGGCAACGGTGAAACTACCGGAACCCCATGTTGTATCGCCTCTTGTTTGAGCCACTGTCCATAGAGCCAACTTTGGTGCACCTGGCTCTGTTGGCGGGCTAATGACAATTGTGTAAAGCCCCGTCCGCGTGTAGTTGCGTTCTCAAATAAACGTTCTTCGTTGTCCTCAATGATAAATACCGCCCGCACTGCAGATTCTACATCCAGGTTGGCAAATACCCGTTGCGCAGCAAAAGACGGAATGATACCATCGCCTTCCAGAATCATAGGGGTATTCGTTGCCACGTGATTCGCCACCACAATCTCAAGTGCATAAGAGACAGTTTGCCCTACCGTAATAAGCGTTGCACATCTTTCAACAGGCGACTTATCTTCGCTCTCAACCGTGGTCATTTTATGTAACGCAGGAAGTTGAGATGGGGTACTCATCCGCTCCAAAACCAGACGGAAATCATCCACCTCAGCTAAGCCTACCCCAAAGTGCTGTGTTAAATGACGCGCTACAACCGTCTTGCCGGTTCCCGAATGACCGCCGATCAGCAATACTTTCCAGTCCACGGTTGTATCAACCACTACTGATCGTTCGATTTACAAATCCGCGCGCGAATTCGATAAATCGATATACATCCGCAAAATTACTGACCAATCCCACCGAGACGCGCACCGCCCCTACTTGCTTACTGTCAATGCACAGGCGGAAATCATCGAATGTCAATCGCTCCTGCGCTTGTGGTAAGTTAAAGCAAGTTGCCAATTCTTTTTTAGAGATCCCCAAAGCGATCTCACCGCCGCCGGGGTTGCAGAAACAGCCCGTGCGCAAGGAGATATTGGCCTTGCCAGCTTCTGCTTCAATCAGATGATGATCGAAGTATCGACCCTCAGCATCATAGAAGTTCACTGCCACTGTGCCGCCACGCATCTGGGTATCCACAGGGCCATAGATGCGTACCAATGGTTTGCTATTGCTGTGATGTAATGATAAGAGTTGCGCCAATAACCAGCCTGTCAAAGACATTACCCGCTCATGAATTACGTCAACACCTATCTCATTGATATGGCGCAATCCCATCTCGACGGCGGGCAACGACAGATAGTTGAGCGTGCCATCCTCAAACGCGGCCTCGTTTTCGGCAAAGTAAAACGTATCGCCTTGCACCGAGGCCACGGTGATGGTTCCGCCCGCGAACCAGGGTCGCTGTAATTTCGCTAATGCGCGCCGGCGTGCCAGCAGGCAGCCTACACCCGTGGGATAACCAAACATCTTATAAAACGAAATAGGCACAAAATCCGGCTTCCAACGGCCCAAATCCAAGCGATTGGTGGGTACAAAGGCTGCCGCGTCGAGCAAAACATCCCAGCCCTGCGCGTGTGCCAGTTCTATCCATTCCAACGGATGCTGCACACCGGAAAAGTTAGACTGTGCCGGATAGGCGAACAGATGATGACCTTGGGGCGTGGCTTGCTCCAAAGCCTCCAACAATGGCGCTTCTTGCACACGCAAGTCCGGTAAACATAGAGGGATGTAGGTTACACGCGTCCCTTGCGCTCGCGCAAACTCGCGGATACCATTAACCGAATTGTGATTATCGAAGGTCAGCACGTAATGGGCGTCCGCATTAAACGGGTATGATTCCCCGATCAACTTGAGCGCGCCGCTCGCATTTAGAGTGAAGATCGCCTCGTATTCATCAGGGGAAGCGTTAAAATAGTCCAGTACGTAAGTCCGCGCCTGTTCCACCAGATGGGTTGACGCCAACGATGTCGGGTTGGTAGAGTGGGGATTGCCAAACACATTATTTCGCAGCAATGTTGTGTGGGTGTCTAATTGGCTATCGGCATATAATCCGCCGCCAGTATAATCCAAGTAAATATGACCTTGCGTGTCTAACCGGCTATATTCCTCGGCTCGTAGTTTGTCTATCTGTAGCGTGGTTTTGAAGGTTGGGCAAGCGGTTAAAAACTCACCATAAGCGTCTTGCATAGCATCCATAGTGTCAACAGTCATACGTATCTCCCTCATTGCCTCAACGGATTTAACAGAATTAAACGGATTTTATAACTGTATTCTCCGTTGCTATTTGGGCGTTACCCCGGTATTTAACAACACTAGCCGATAGTCCCCAATATGCTGAAACCCAAGCGCAGTGTAAGCTTTTTGCGCAGGTACATTCTCCTCATCTGTGAACAAAATTGCCTGTTTGACACCTTCCGCCCGTGCATCCAGCAGCGAGGCTGCTACCGCACACCGGCCATAACCGCGTCGCCGCAATTCCGGCGGTGTCCATACACCCCCAATCTGCACAGCTTCCTTAATCATGGCATTAAACCCACTGGTTGCAACAGGATACCCATCCACTTCCGCCACCCAGGTACGTTTATCTTGTAACTCTCGCTTGATGGATGCGTGACAATCCGCTCGCATCCCAGGGTAATCTTGCTCCCCTAGCGCCTCCAATGAATACCCCACACGCCATTCCGTGAGCAGGTCGAGATCGCAAGTATCTATCCGCCGACCGCGTACCTGACCTGTGCGCAATGCTTCCGGAACGTGAAGGGCATCCAAATTCAAGCTATAGAGTTTCTCTTTCTGATCCAACTGAATATAGGCAGGGTCAATATCAAGCACCCGTTGCACCGAGAGTACTTGATCATTGGGTCCGATCAACCCTTTAATCTCCCGCTTGGAGTGTGCAACCGCCGTGCGCCATAAAGCATCTATATACATCGGGGCCTGGAAAATAAGCACCTGATTCCAAAAGTGTGCCACAACGCTGACTATAGTGCCGTTCTCAAAAGCGGCGGCATACGTACCCTGATATGGTTTACCCCTGTCCACCAGCCCTGACGTCCGCATATTGCCCACCAGGAACATCGAGGATGCCAGTCGCGGCAACAAGAACGCCTCTAGTGCCACCTCATCGCCGGGAACCAATACTCTAATCTGTGGTTCAGGTTTCATTTTTCCTCCCTGTTCTATGTAGGACAGACTTTCCAGTCTGTCTTTTATTCGTATGTTCGTACTTTAATTCGTGGTCAGCACTTCAACAATACCCAAGTGGAAGCCCTCCATTATTCTATGCCTCACGAACCGTCATTCCACGCAAGATCTTCGACACCGGCGCCCATCCTATATAATGCGGCTTCGTCCATCCGGCAGCCGGCGCAAGAGTTTCAATATCCAAATAATTATCTATGCGTACTTTATCCCAGGCATGGATAACCTGCCCATCCTCAGCCGATAATCCCACATGACCCCAGTTCCGATAATCTCCATGGATTGTGCCCCAACAATCATAGAAAACATAGACGCCCTTAGGGGGAATCCCTGTGTACTGCTCTGCGCCATAAGCGTCGGCGGCTTCCTTGGCCGTACAACCTTGACCATCCAGTACAATATTGTTGCCCAATTCGTAGGCATCCTCGGTAAAAGCATAACACCTGAAAGCGTAGTCGGTGGCGTCCAACTTGTCCATTGCCCAGCGGACGGCACCCTCAATGTATTCGTGCATAACGCGCTACCTCATAGAACTAGAATGAGACAGGCCAGAAAGCCTGCCCTACGTTTTCATTTAATCCATCACAGTCAATACGCTTGTCACTTTCTCGATCACCGTCTCAATATCCGCTTCAGAAATCACCAGAGGGGGCAGAAAACGCATTACGGTACCGCCCGCAGGCAATGCGAGTACACCCTGTTCGGCCAGAGCCGCCAGGTATTGGCCGGACTGCGTTTTTAACTCAATACCCACCATAAGTCCCAGTCCGCGCACTTCACGGATGATGGAGGAATTTATGGACGCAAAGCCCGTTATCAACCGCGTTCCTAGTTTGGCAGCACGCTCCGGTAAGTGCTCCGATTCGAGGGTATGAATTGTCGCCAGTGCCGCCGCGCAGGTCAGTGGGTTGCCCCCGAAGGTATTACCGTGCGTTTTCTTGGGGATCTCGCCCACTCGCGCGCCGATCAAGGTCGCCCCCATCGGTAATCCACCAGCAATACTTTTGGCAACACACATCAGATCGGGATGGAGGTCGTAATGTTCACTGGCAAATAGCTTCCCCGTGCGCCCAAAGCCCGTCTGCACCTCGTCTACAATGAAAAGCGCACCCCGCTCCCGGCACATCGCCTGCACAGCCTGCAAATAGTCGCCGTCGCCCGGATTAACCCCACCTTCGCCCTGGACAACCTCAAGAATTACACCCGCCGTTTGATCATCCACAACTTTTGCCAGCCGATCCAGTTTACCATAAGGCACAAACGCAACATCCGGGATCAGTGGCTCAAAAGGCTGGCGGTAATCCTTATTCCACGTCATCGAAAGCGCGCCCATCGTGCGCCCGTGAAACGCGCGCATCGTGGACACCAGCTTCACGCGCTTTGTCGCCAGCCGTGCAAATTTGAGCGCGGCTTCTACCGCTTCAGTACCGGAGTTGCACAGGAAAGCCCGCTCAATACCCTGTGGCGCGATACGCACCAATTCCTTCAACAATTCCGCGCGCTGATCATTGTAGAAACCATTAGGCGACAGGAACATCCGCTGCGCCTGCGCCGTCACCGCGGCGACCACGGCAGGATGCGCGTGTCCCAGATTTGACGCGCCATGTCCACCAACACAGTCAATATACTCCGTACCATCGGCATCCCATACACGTGCCCCCTCGCCACGCACTAACATGATTGGCTGCTTGGTATATACCCCACTCTCATACTGAGTTTCCCAGGCAATCATCTGCTCTCGATTCATATTTTCGTCCATTCTTGATTCTCTCCTGCTCCCTTGCTCCCCCTCATCCTATCACCTTGCCACAGACTTCCTACTTAATCACTGTGCCCCGTCCACTCAACGCCTGACTCACCGGCGACGCCACGCGACCGTCGGCAATGATTACCTGCCCAACACCATCCCTCAGAGCTTCCGCCGCTCCCAGGACTTTGCGCTTCATCCGGCCCTCGGCATAGCGGTCCAACACATCCTCGGCCTGCGCCTGGGGAATCTGAGTAATGAGACTGTTCTCATCGTTCACGTCGCGCAGCACTCCCGGCACATTTGTGAGAATGAGCAACGTCTCTGCTTTGAGGGCAGCAGCTATCGCTGCGGCAGCCCGGTCCCCATCCACATTCAGGGCCTCGCTCTCATAACTGATGGCATTTGGCGCAACCACGGGCATATAGCCCGCACCTAACAACAGCGTGAGCAAACTGACATTGACCTGCTCAATAACGCCGCTATATTCCCCGCGCAAAATCTTGCGCTTGCCATCTTCTACGATACGCAAGTGATCCTTGCGATTACCCTCCAGCAACCGCCCATCTATACCCGATAGGCCCACCGCGTTCACACCCAACTGCTGCAGGCGTTCCACCAACAACTTATTGATTTTACCGGCGGTGACCATGACAAAAATCTCCAATGTTTCGCGGTCGGTATAGCGGCTTGAATGTCCCGACACCGATGTCACAAAGCGGGGAGGATGGCCCAATTGCTCTGAGATCACGTTCGTCTCATGCGATCCCCCATGAACCAACACCACCTGCTGTCCCTGCTTTACCAAGTCTGCTACGTCGGCGACCACCGCCTCCGTATCCAACCCTTTTCCCCCCCCAGCTTTAATAACTAGCATATATACCTCCTATCAGGTAAATGGTAGACAGTAGACAGTAGACAGTAGACGGTAGACGGGGGTAAGGAAATAGTCGATTAATACACGCTCTGACTAACATCCCCCTGTCTACTGTTTACCGTCTACTGTCTACTGAATTCCCTTCACCATCAACAAACAGGGATTTGCCTCCCCCCATAACGTCTTGAACTCTTCTAATGGTCTGAAGCCCACAGCCTTGTAAAAAGCGCGCGTCTTGGCATAACCCTCATCAGGATGGGAATCGCTGAGTGTCTTCACTTGCAGATATTCAACACCCTGCCGGCGTAAGTACGTTTCCACACTGGCTAACAGTGCGCGTCCTATGCCATGACGATGACAGTCAGGATAGACACCCAGCACATAGAGTTCGGCAGCGTAGGGATAATGGTGTTTCACCGACATAAATCCTACGACAACCCTTTCTATGCGAGCTAAAAACGTTGGCAACTCACCCACATCCTGGATATACTGTACCGTCGCTTCCTCAATGCCAAACCACTCCGGCAACGCGCGCAAGATCGGACCACATACATTGCTCTGGCCCAACAATGGCCCTTCGATTTTGATTATATCCTTAGACTTCATTCTTGTTTTAAACCCGCGACATTCGACTTCGAAATTCGACTTAAATCGGATGTAACCCCGGAAACTCCAATCCCAATGTTTCCGGCCAACCGTACATCACATTCATACTTTGTACCGCACTGCCCGCCGCGCCCTTCATCAAATTATCAATGGCGGCGATCACCAACACGCGGCCCCCGGCCTGATCCAATACAAAGCCGATGTCGCAATAGTTAGAACCGGAGAGCAACTTAGGCTCCGGGTAGCGATGGAGGCCGCGATTGCCGCGCACCAGCCGCACAAAAGGCTCATTGCCATAATCCTGCCGGTATAACTTCCATAAATCACGCTCGGCCAACGACTTGGCCTCATCGGTCAACAAACAGTGGCACGTCGCCAACGCGCCCCGCACGATGTCCACCGAAGTCACAGAGAAATGAAAGCGCGGCGACTCCGGGTCAAGGCTCAATTCCTGGATCATCTCAGCGATGTGGCGATGGCCATAAGGCGAATACGTCCGCACGACGCCCGCGCGTTCCGGGTGATGAGAACCAGGACTGGCCTTGTTACCCCCTTCCGAAGATCCAACCTTCACTTCCACCACAGTCTCGCGCACCAGCCCCCGCTTGTAAAGAGGCCACAACGCCAGGTTGGTGACGGTGGCATTGCAGCCCACACCACTGATATATTTTGCGCTGGCCATCTCCGCTCGGTGCAATTCCGGCAGCCCATAGATAAAACGCGCCAACCATTCGGGATGGGGGTGCTTGTGTTCGTACCACTGGACATAGTCCGCCGGATTGCGCAGGCGGAAATCCCCCGATAAATCCACGATACGCTCCGCCAGTTCCGCGAACTGCTCAATCCGATCCCAGGCAGTACTGTGCGGCAAAGCCAGGAACAGCAAATCGCACGCTTCCAAATCGCGCAGAGATGTGAACTTCAGTTGGGTATGCCCACGCAAGTTCGGATGTACAAAATGCGCGAACTCCCCCGTATACGTCTCCGATGTAATCTGAGTCACCGCCACGTTGGGATGAAATGTCAACAATCGTAACAACTCTCCCCCGGCATAGCCGGACGCACCGACAATCGCTGCTTTAATCATGAAATCCTCTCTGTATAATCATAAGCGTATAAAAATAATTGCAGGCTTCTCATTCCCCTCTACTCCCTTGAAAATAGCGAATAGCGAATTACGAATTACGGATTCAATTTTCATCCAACTGCTGGTGAACGCACCGCGTTAATGGGT
>JAFGFI010000435.1 GCA_016931185.1 Anaerolineae bacterium | reverse complement strand
GTGATCGCGCACCCATTGCAGGCAACGACCGGCGGTTTCTTGTTCGGCGATGTAATTATAACGACCGGGGATCGCGCCGAGGATGGAGGCAACCATCCCATCAATATCCGTCATCCGCCGGTCTACGGTGGCGACGACCCATCCGGACGTGCCGATGTAGATGTGAGTGGCATTGACATCAAAGCAGCCCGCGCCTACGGAGATGAGCGACAGATCGCCCCCGCCGCCAAAGACCGGGATACCCGCCACCAATCCCATCTCTTCTGCAGCCTGCGGGGTGAGATGTCCCGCTATGTCTGTTGCCCGGATCACGCGCGGCAGGTGGCGGATATTCACGTCAAAGGTGCGGCACAATCCCTCGTGCCAGCGCAATTTGTCAGGTCGTGTGTCAAAGAGGAAGGTCGCGTGGGCGGAATCATACCCCATAGTAAATTCCCCGGTAGTACGTAGAACGAGGGCCTCCTTCACATCCAGCCAGGCGTGCATCGCCGTAAAAGTATCTGGCTCGTTCTCGCGCAGCCAGAGATATTTCCACAAAGGATCCTTGACCGAGGCCGCAGCCCCGCCGGTGAGATGCAGCCAGCGCAGCATTTTGACTGCGTTCCATTGCCCAATCCGGAGCAGGCCGGTGTAGAGGTAGTTCTCGATCTGCGCGGTCGCGCGATTATCCATATAACTCATCGGATGACGCAGCACGCGCCCATCGCGGCCTACCGGCACAAAACCCTGCATCTGTGCACAGAATGCCATTGCGGCAATTTTTGCCGGCGCGATGCCTGCTTTCCCGATGACGGCATGTGTCGCCTCGCAGATCGCGCGCCACCAGTCGTCGGCGTGCTGTTCCACGCCGCCATTCTCGGTAATATAGAGGGGATATTCGACCAGCGCGCTATCTACCAGTTCGAGGCGTTCCCCAAGGTGATACAGGCACGTCTTATTTCCCGTCGTGCCGATGTCGTGTGTCAGGATATAGATTTCAGATTGCATCATAGCATGAACATTACATTAGCTCACATCGGAAAGCACATCCTCAAACCGGTTTAGGGCCTCATCAATCACATCGTTTGTATCCGCCATGCTGGTGTAGATACGGCTACCCGCTAATGTGACGAGACCCTGGGCCATGTAGGCTGCCCCCATTTCCTCCATCATGTGCTTGCGCGGCTTGAGTTCGTTTTTTAGCTTGAGGGGATGTCGCAGATCGAGCAGCATCACGCCCGCTGTTTCCAGGTGGACAATAGAACCCTGATTATAGACCACGAATGGCAGGTGCAGACGATCAACAATCTCCTGTAGTCCCTGCGCCAATCGATCGCCGGCTTGCCCGGCAAGGACGGGTGCATGGGTGCGTTCCATCTCCAGCAGCGCGTAGTAGCCCGCTGCACAACTCATCGGATTCGCAGAGAGTGTCCCGCCGACGTAGGCGCGTTCTCCGATGCCGCCGATGCCGGGGGCAAAACGCTCGATGACCTCGCGGCGTCCACCGACGCCGCCCGCCATCGGGTAACCGCCCGTGATGCACTTACCGAAGATGGTCAGGTCGGGTTTGACGCCAAAATAGCCTTGTGCGCCGCCCATTCCCAGGCGGAACCCGGTCACAACTTCGTCGAAAATCAGCAGCGCGCCAAATTCATCGCACAACTCGCGAACTTGCTGGTTAAAGTTATATGGCACAGGGCGCGTGCCGCTTTCCGGGCCGACGGGTTCGACAATGACGGCAGCCGTACCGCCCCGCAGACGATTAAGCAGCATTTTGCGCCGCAGTTGCTCCAGGTCATTGGGAAAGAATTCTTGCGTGTGCTGGCTGGCCCCGCGTGGAATACCGGTCGCTTCCAGCCGCCGCGTTCCGGGAATGTGGAGACCGTAGACCATCTGATCGCTCCAACCGTGGTACGCGCCGCCAACCTTGATGACCTTTTTCTTGCCGGTGAATGTTCGCGCCGCGCGAATGGCAGCCATCACCGCTTCAGTTCCGGAACCAAGCATGCGCAGCATCTCAACGCCCGGCATCAGGCGGTTGACCAATTCTGCCAACTTTAATTCATATTCGTGGAACAGACCTGTCACCGGACCGCACGCGCGGACAACTTCAAGCACTTTGTCACGCACCGGCGTGTAATTGCTGCCCAACACCGTTGGCCCCCCCGCCTGCAGAAAGTCAACGTAGCGGTTGCCGTCCGCATCCCACATATAGGCGCCATCCACTTTTTCAACTGCCACCGGGAAGGGATAGTTGAAGGCCAGGTTATGTTGCACTCCGCCGGGGATATAGCGTTTCGCCTCATCTGTGAGCGATTTGGATTTAGCACACTGTGTTTCAAAGTATGTCAGCACCTTCTCCATACGCTCGCGTTTGAGCGGGCGCGGCGGTTGCGCGATCAAGGCCTTCAGCCGCCCATAAACAGCGTCGGTGTCGGGATATTTTGAAATCGCGTATTGTTGTGTTTCAGTCATCTTACCTCCATTTCTGACAAGATGACAAGATAACAGGGTGACACTGACCTCAGAAAGCCTATTGTGATAAGGTGAAGGCGCGTGTCAGCTTTCATCCTTTTTGGCCTTATAGCCGATGGCCCGGGTTTATGATATGCCCGAATTTTCACAATCTTTTCCTTGTCACCATGTTTCCTTGTCACCCTGTCTCTTTTCATCCGCTCGCAGTTTCGCAAACGCGATCTCTCGTACTGCCAGCGGGATGCGGGAGATTTTTTCGCCGGTGCATAAGGCCAACAGGTAGGTGAGGGCACATTTCTCCAAAAGGTACAGGTTATGGATGGCGCGTTCAATATCGCTGCCCAAAACGAGTGCGCCGTGGTTTTTAAGAATAAAAGCATTATGGCCGTTCCGGACTTTAGCCTGAACCTTCTTCTTGAGGAAACCCGTTCCCGAAGGTGCATAAGGAATAATCTCGACTGAGCGGCCCAGGAAACGCACCTGTTCATCATAGAGCGCGGGGATGGGCTTGTTGATGAGCGCCAGCGCGCTGGCGTAGGGCTGGTGAGTATGGATGACGGCATTGACATCAGGTCGCGTTTCATACACGGCGGCGTGCATTCCACTTTCGATGGAGGGCTTGCGCGCGCCTTCGAGGAGGGTGCTTTCCCAGTCCAATACACATACGTCATCGAGCGTCATCTGCGCGTAATCGAAGTTTGAGGGCGTGATGGCGAAGGCTTGTTGTCCTGTCACCCGCACTGAAAGATTGCCGCCTGTGCCCTTGAGTACGTCTTGTTCTAACAGCCGCAGGGCTGTTTCCACAATGCATTGTTTGAAGGTGTTAAAATATTGCATCTGTTTTGATCCTTCTCTAACTTGACACTGTAAAGATTGTATCACACACTATTTACACTGTCAAGTTGAGGATATGCCTGCTCACAGGTGTAATTTGAGCAAATTTCTTGTTGAAAATGTAGGTTTTAAGCAGGATTTTGGCTTTTTTGACGACTTATATAATGTAGTATAGAAAATTCGTGTCAAATGAGGAGGTGTAGAGTAAGATAGATATTACAAAATAAAAAATAACCCTTTAACAATCCCATTTTAAATATATAGTGAGGAGGTTCTCGAAATGCGAAAGCAAATCTATTGGTTGTTGAGTTTGTTGGTAGTTGTGGGCATGGCCTTGATGCCGGGTATGGCGATGGCGAACAGTGGTCCCGAGGAAACAGATGGCGAGTTACCCGCAGCTCCCGCCGACCGCTGGATTGTTCAGTTAGAAGCACCTGCATTAGCCCAATATACGGGGGGTATTGCCGGGATGCGTGCTACAGCGACCAGTGTTACCGGGGCAAGCCGTTTGGATGTCAATACTTCGGCTGCACAAGCCTATATGGCTTATCTGAAGACAGAGCAGGCGCAGGTAGCACGGGAAGTTTTGAAAGCAGCGCCGGATGGGACTTTTATCGAGCGCGATTACCAGGTCGTCTTCAACGGCTTCGTGGTGAATTTGCCGGAGGCCGATGAAACGGCGGCTTTCTGGCTGCGTCAGTTGCCGGGGGTAAAGGGAGTTTTCCGCCAGAAAGTATATACCCCCGATATGTATGCCAGTTTGCCTTTGATCAATGCTGAGACCCTGTGGGGGCAGGTGGGCGGGCAGCCCGAAGCAGGAAAGGGCGTCAAAGTTGCTGTGATTGATAGTGGTATTTACATTACCAATACCTGCTTTGATCCCACCGGTTATATCTATCCAGAGGGATTCCCAAAGATGGATACAGATAAACCCGCCGCCACGAGTGAAAAAGTTATCGCGGCGCGCGCGTATTTCCGTGACGACGAACCCCCACGTGAAGGAGATGAGGGTACATGGGCGGGAACTCACGGGAGCAGTCACGCTACCCACGTTGGTGGTACAATCGCGTGTGTGGCCGACACGGTAGCCTCTATTGGAACATATACAGAAACCATCAGCGGTGTCGCTCCGGCAGCCTGGTTGATGAGCTATCGTGTCTTCTATCCTACTGCTGATACCGGCCTTTCGTGGTCAGGATCGGCTTTTGATCCAGAGCTTATCGCGGCGATTGAAGATGCGGTGGCGGATGGGGCCGATGTAGTTAATAACAGTTGGGGCGAGGGTTCGGGAAGTTCTTATCCTGACGCGCTCGACCTGGCGTATGATGCGGCCTGGGATGCCGGCGTGGTCGTGGTCTTCTCCGCGGGCAACAGCGGGCCATATCCCGCCACAACGGATCATGAGTCGGATAAGAATATCACGGTTGGGGCCAGCTCGACAAGTGGTACGATTGCGGCGGGGGTTTTGGATGTGAGCGCGCCTACTCCTGTCACTGACACATTGAAGAATATGGCGTATGGTACGGCTAACTTCGGCGAAGCTTTGGAAATTGGTCAGGTCTATCAGCATAATTACTTACCCGGTGCTGTGGTTGATCCGGTCAATGTTTTGGGGTGTAATCCTTGGCCTGCTGGTTCCTTTACAGGTAAGGCCGCGTTGATCAGTCGCGGTACCTGTAACTTCAGTACCAAAGTTTACTATGCACAAGAAGCTGGTGCCGAATTTGTGATCGTTTACAATAATGCTGGAGATAGCTTGATGACGATGGGCGCGGGAGATTTTGCGGATCAGGTGACAATTCCTTCCATCTTTGTGGGTCAATCCCATGGTGAGGGGATGGTGGCCTGGTATGGTCTTTACACGGATCAGGCGGAAGTGACGTTGGATAACACGCCTTACCAGTCGGGTAATGTGCCTGATCGTATTGCTAATTTCTCCTCTCGTGGAGCCTCGCTTCTTGGTACAATGTCGCCCGACCTGGTTGCGCCTGGTGTGAATATCTTCTCCTCTGGCTATGGATTGGAAGCAGGTGCGGCACAGCACGCGGGCTTTGGGCAGGCCAGTGGTACCAGTATGGCTGCGCCGCACGTGTCCGGCTCTGCCGCACTGTTGAAGCAACTATATCCGACCTGGACTCCTGCGCAGGTTAAGTCTGCTCTGATGAGTACGGCGGAGTTGGATTTGTTGGATTACGACGGCAGTGAGGTCGGCGCGCTGGACCGTGGCGCGGGCCGCATTGACCTGGGCCACGCCGGTGATCCTGGTGTGACTTTTGACAAGCCAAGCCTCAGTTTCGGCGCGATGATGGCGGGCCAGATGATGACCGGTTCCATCCAGATGACAGACGTGTTTAGTCATGCTACGCCTGTTACTTACACCATCACGGTCAGTGAGACAGGCAATATGACCACCACTGCCTTCTTTGATATCAACGTCTCTGCCGATTCTCTGACCTTCAATGCACAGGGTGCAATGCAACAATTAGATGTGGTCGTAGATGTGGCGGCGAACGCACCTGCCGGTGACTATGAGGGGCTGGTGTGGTTAAGCGACGGCGCCCATGTGGCTCACGTCCCGGTTTGGATTCGTGTCTGGCCGGAGAAGCAGGATAAGGTGTTGCTGTTGGACAATGATTTCAGTTCAGCCTATGGGTTGCGGGATGTTACACCGTGGTACACGCATACCCTGGAAGCATTAGGCATTGACTATGATCACTATGATGCGGATGCGTATATTGCGGGGGGCTCGGCGATCTTCCCGGATCTGGCTACATTACAGCAATATCGCGCGGTAATTTGGTATACAGGGGATAATTGGTACTACGATGGTTACTTCACTGTGCCAACGCCTCCTACTGCATGGGATCAGAATGTTATGGTTAGCTATCTCCAGGGTGGTGGCCGCCTGTTGGCTACTGGACAGGATTTAGCCTCAGTCGCAGCTTCTACCGTTGCAGATGATGCACCTACGGGGCTATATAATTACTTCTTGGGCGCAGATTATGTTCAGGACAATGTATTTAGTGGTACGTTGTCAACTGCGTCGCGTCAGGTGGCAGGTCTCTCCTTTGCTCAGGGTATCACGCTGGACCTGAGTATGGGGCAGACATTGGTGATGTATGGACAGGGAGCCGGCAATCAAGGCTATGTGGATGAAATTTTAGTACATGGTGAATCTAGTCCGGATAAGCGCGCGGTGCCTGCGACGCCTATCATGCAGGCAAAATCTGGCGATCACAAAGCGGATGGCTATGTTGCCCTGGCGCGCTCTGCCGAACCGACACTGGAGGATCCGCAGAAACTCACCGATAGCCGCACGGTTTACCTGAGCTTCGGGTTTGAGGGCATCAATAACCCGGCGGCCCCGACGCTCGTGGGCGTCACGCCGCGTGATATGTTCATGCGCAAGCTGTTGAAGTACTTGACCGTGGAGCCGACGGCCATGTTGTCTGATGTAGGTGCTTATACATCTGAGACGGCGACGATCGTTGTTGAGGTTGATTTTGTGGATCCATTAGGGATGGGTGGTTCTGCTGTGGAGTATCGTTGGGATTTCGGCGATGGTTCAGCCTTTGAGGTAACCACAGTGCCAACGGCGACCCATGTTTATACTGAAGCGGGGACATATCCTGTTACAGTAGAAGTAATGGAAAGCTGTGGGCACAAGGCACTTGCCGAGGGTATGGCCTACGTCAAAGATTTTGCTTTCACTACGCCGACTCCGTCGGTGCTTCCAACTGCGGATACGCCGATTGTCATTGACTTCCCAGAGCCAATGGTGACGGATACGCTTGCGTTTACATTTACACCATCTATTACCTTTACTACCAGTTGGATATATGGCCGGCGTGCCCTCTTGATGGGGCCAACGGGCGCGTTGATTGCACACGATCCGTTGACGCCGGATGTGTTGTATACACTTACTGTTGGTGCAGCTCAGACAGTGAATGGTGGAGAAGTGCCGGCTGCTAACTTTGTCTTTAGTTTTGTGCCGCGCAAAATCTATCTGCCACTGGTTATGAAGAATTAACCTCACTGACAGTTAGTTATCTCTGTAGTATAAACGCCGCCAGCTCTGCTGGCGGCGTTTATACTGGGTTCGTCATTTATATGGCGCCTTTCCTCTCTTTTTTTGTGGTATGATAGGGACTATGAGTGCTAAATTACAGCAACGATTGAAGCGACTAGGTGTTGCTATGGGCTTTAAAAGACCGGAGACAGTGCGGCCGGAGAATTTGAGCGTAGTTGCTTCGTCTTCTTCTGTAACTACATTACCAGGTAAAGTATTGTCCACTGCTTATGGTGAAGTCTGGGTTGAAAAACAGTGTTACCCTATAGACTATGAACATGGATGTTATAAAGTAGGCGCAGTAAGTGAATTATCCAAGACATCGCTGGCGTTTTTGGGCACACCAGACCTGGGACCCCGTCCCGTTTTCCTGGATACCGAAACAACCGGGTTATCTCGAGGTGCAGGAACATTGGTTTTTCTGACTGGGGTAGGGGCTTGGGATGATGATGGGTTGACGATGTACCAGGTCTTTCTACATCGCCCGGAGTTAGAGGATGCCGCCTTACATTACCTGGATGATGTGTTAGCACAGGCCACCGGATTGGTGACCTTCAATGGATTGGGGTTTGATGTGCCGTTGCTTGAGAATCGTTTTATCCTTAACCGTATGTCGCCGCGCTGGACCTCGTTGCCCCACCTGGATTTGTTGAAAGTCGCGCGTCTTTTGTGGCGTGACCATTTGACTTCGCGGCGACTGGGCGTGTTAGAAACTGAGATATTGGGGATAGCACGGACTGGGGAAGATTTGCCCTCCGATTTGATTCCCGATATCTATCGCCAGTACGTGCAGGAAGGAACTGTGGGTGAGATGCCGCGCGTCTTTTATCATAATCTGGTGGACGTCTTGAGTTTGGCTACGTTGCTTGTCCACGTTGGGCGGATGGTTGAGTCGCCAGAGCAGATGCCTTTGGCAGCGACAGAATGGACCGGTGTAGGATGGATGTACGACTATACCGGATATGAGTCCCAGGCGTTTGTAGCCTGGCAGCGCGCGTTAGCGGATGGCAAGCAAGCGTTACCGGCGGAGACTTGTGAACGGCTTTACCGGGAGATGGGAGCGCGGTACCGGCGGCGCAAAATTTGGGATGAGGCACTGGCTATTTGGGATGCTTGGGCACAACGGGTTCCGCAAAGTACTGAACCGCTGATTGAACGGGCTAAATATTATGAATGGGTGGCGCGGGATATAGAAACTGCGCTGGCGGTTACTGACCTGGCGTTAAAGCGGCTTTCACCAGGGGAGCGTCTGTTCTATGGAGATGAAATTGAACATCGCAGGACACGCCTGTTACGGAAGTTAGGGGGATGAAGTGAAATAATAAAATGGGGGCGTTCTATTTGCGTTTGTCTTTTTGCGACTCCTTGAGTATAATTTTACAATCACAATTTAATCTCAAAGTTGTAGCAGGAGTTATAAATGGAACTTACTTGGTATGGACTGGGATGTTTTCGTATTGTAGAACGCGGCTATCCTACAATCGTGACCGATCCTTATGTTGCAGAAGATGTGGGGGGGGTGTTGCCTCGGGGACGAACTGATATTGTACTATCCAGTATCTTATTAGACGAACCTGAAAAGATTCATTGGCCCGGTTTGCGCAATGTTTCCAGGACGATTGCCGGACCGGGTGAATATGAAATGGGGGGTGTGTTTGTGACCGGGATTGCCAGTTTTAAAGATCGCAAGCGGGGGGCGGATTCGGGACAAAATGTTATTTATTCAATCAATGTGAACGGCGTTGTTATTTGTCATTTGGGAGAGTTGGGGCACACGCCCACGCAAGCTCAGGTTGAGGCAATGGGAGCTGTTAATGTTTTGTTGATCCCGGTGGGGCTTGCGGATGGATTAAGCCCTGCTATGGCTTCCGAAATTGTCAGCCTGGTTGAGCCAGATATTGTGATCCCTATGAACTATCACGTGCCGGGTATACAAGCAGCCCGCCAACCCGTAGCGCGTTTTTTGAAAGAGATGGGGGTGGCGCATGGCGAGACTGTGGAAAGTTTAAAACTTTCTTCAGGCCAAACTTCAGAAGAAACGCAGGTTATGTTACTTGAAGTACAAAAATGATATGGCTGACGTTCACCAGCAGTTCGATGAAAATTTAAGACGAAACCAAGTTTTCAAGGGTTTTCACAATTTGCCAATTTTCGATTTTCAAGGGAGGTTAATATGGTACGTAATCGTTTGTTGTTGGGCGGGATAATTGTGGCTTTATTATTAGGTGCTGTAGCACTTGGAATTTATTATTCATCTCGACCCACACCATTGCCAGAGGTCGATTTGGATACAGCGAAGGCCCAGATGGACAGTGGGGAATACACTGCTGCTCGTGATGCTTTGCTTCAATTGGCCGAAACTGATACTCAGGATGCTGAGGTGCAATTTCTATTAGGTGTGACGTATTTTAATTTAAACGAATTCGATCAAGCAAGAGCCGCATTTTCACGTTCAATGGAGCTAGATCCTGAACGCGCGGCTGCGGTTCATCACAATTTAGGTGCATTGGCCTATCAACAGGGCGATATGGAGGGTGCTTTATCCGAGTTTCAACAGGCCCTAGAAATTGATCCTGGTGACGCTGATACGCACTATCAGTTGGGGGCCACTTATTTGGTGATGGCTTTTCCAGCCGGCGCGTTGACACCGGATGCTGAAATGTTGAGTAAATCTGTGTCGGAGTTTGAGACGTCTTTGGAATTGTCTCCCGGTGAAGTGGAAGCCTTAGTAGGGTTGGGAAATGTTTACTTGCTTCAAAACCAGGTGGATAAAGCCATTGAATCATTAGAAGCAGCTTTAGAAGTGGATCCGGAGATGCGTGAGGCACTGTTTGCTTTAGGACGAGCGTATGCAACTGCGGGAGAAGTTGACTTAGCAAAGGAAACATTGCAACGATTCCTGGATACCGATCCTCCTGAAATGTGGAAGCAACAAGCAGAGGATTTGTTATCACAGTTGGGGTCGTGAATTGCTTATCTGGTCGAGGAGGGTGTGTGTGTGAATTTTCAGGTAAAGCTGTTGTTGACTTGGAATATTAAATCGGGCAAAGAGTCAACTTATTTCAATTTTATAACCCAGGATTTCCCTTCAATATTGAATAGTGCCGGCCTGCAAATGACTGAGGCATGGTATACGATGTATGGGGATTGGCCGCAGGTCAGGGTTGTTTTTGTTGCTGAAGATTTGGAGATTTTGCACAATTTCCTGGTTTCTGAAGCCTGGTTAAATGTCAAACAAGAGTTATTTGCATACATCCAGGATTATTCTCAAAAGATAGTTCCGGCTCGTGGGGGCTTTCAGATTTGAATGGGCGTATACGCAAAAGCGGCAGCACGATTGTGTGCCGCCGCTTTTTTGTTTGTTAAGTATCCTGGGGAAGTTTGCCCGGTTGGTACGGATTTGCCGATTCTACAATGCGGTAAGACGTTGTGACCTCTGCTGTTTTGCTCAACATTGCGTTGACTGAACAATATGTACTCTCTGATAACTCTATCGCGCGTTCCAGGGCGGTTTCACTGATGCCACTTCCGTAAGCTACATATTCCAGGTGAATCTTCGTGTAAACTTTGGGATAGGTTTCGGCGCGATCTGCTTCTACCTTGACCTGTAAATTGGTCATCGGTTGTCGCTTTTTTTCCATGATCGAGATTACGTCCATCGCAGTGCAGCCGGCTAATCCTAGCAGCAATAAATCCATCGGTGAAGGTCCCGTATAATTCCCAAACTCACCTGAGGAATCCAGGATAATTGCCGGTCCTCCTTCCACATCTCCTAACATTCGCATCCCTGGACCTGTCCAGGTGATCTGTACCTTTTTAGACATTCATAACCTCCTAATTATAGAATTCGTAACCGTCTAGTTTTGTGAGCGATTCCCGTTTTCTTTCACTTGCTCCAGACATAAATGGGGTTTGGATACGTTTTTACGTTGGCGAGCTATGCCCGCCAACGTAAAAACGTATCTTTCCTGCGGCTTTAGTCGCTTTGCTGCCGTCAATGACGCCGTTTGCTGACAAAACTAAACGCATACTAGAATTATTCTTATAGAAACCCGGTTTCTTCTGAAAAACCGGGTTTTTGAAATATTTCACAACTTACTGCGGAATCACGCAAATAAACTTTAGCGTTACATCACCGGTGTTACGATACCCATGCACTTCATCCGGGGGCACGTAGAGAAAAACACCGGGGTACATATCTTCCACATCTCCCTCGGAATTCGTTACTATCCCAGAACCTTCCAGGACATAGATTTCATGTTCGTAAGGATGGTGATGGGGTGAAAATACCACCCCCGGTTCGATTTCGATCACCCGCATAGCGAAATTGGGCGCGTCATCTTTGATTAACCACCGGATACCAATACCTGCTTGTACCGGTTCGAGCGTGACCGATTCAGCCGCTTTGAGTAACATAGTTTTTTCCCCTTTCTATCTGCGACTCACCTGAAAGACCAGGCTTTTAACAATAGATGAGCGGTAACCGTTTGGTTTTGTGAGCGATTACCGTTTTCTGTCACCTGCTCCAGACAAAAATGAGGGTTTGGGTGTATTTTTTTTCGGGAACTAATTTGCCGTTTCTGACTGGGGCTTAGCGGCATCCTCTTTGACTGTTGATATATTGAGTAGATGATAGATACCACACCAGCCGATTTGCCCGGTGATAAGACTGACCACCCCCAAAATACCCACGATAATACCGGCCACATTTTGGAGAAAGAGAAATCCAAATAACATAGCATAGATGCCCAGGATAGTACGCAACAGTTTATCTAAATCCCCAATATTTTTCTTCATAGCTCTCCTTAATCGGGGCATTACACTTTCCGAAGTGTAATGCCCCTGTTTTTCCTACCTCTTTTAGCAGGTGCGTTGCACTTTCCGAAGTGCGATGCACCTGCTTCATTTACCCTCTTTGCAAACGTTGATTGCTTACGCCTCCGCCGCCAATTCTAGCAGATATTCGCGGATATCCAACGCGGCTTTGGTGCCATCCCCAGCCGAAATAGTGAGTTGCGCCGGATTATCGGCACGCACATCACCGATAGCATAGAGTCCCTCGGTCCGAGTGCGCATCTTGTGATCCGTGTGAATGTATCCCCATTTGTTGCGTTCTACCAAATCCGCCACGAAATTGGAGTAAGGGGAATAACCCACGTAAATGAAGACCCCATCTGTGGGAAAGAGTTTTTCTTCACCTGTCTCACGGTTCACCGCGACGACACCGGTAACAGTTTTATCCCCCTTAATCTCTGTCACCCGGTAATTGAAGAACATTTTACTTTTGGGGTGTGCCTTGACACGATCCTGCAGAATTTGCTCCGCACGTGTAAAGGGTAGAAATTCAATGAAGGTTACACTTTTGGCATATTCCAATACCTGTAACCCTTCTTGTAACCCTGAGTTGCCGGCCCCGATAACGACCACGTCTTTGTCCTTAAAAAATGGCCCATCACAGGTTGCGCAGTAAGAAAGCCCTTTGCCGTAATATTCATTCTCGCCAGGTAAGTTGAGTTGCTTGGGACGGCTACCGGTGGCGATGACTACCGTCTTCCCTTGGTGTACATCCCCATCGGTATGAATTTCAAACAATCCCCGCTTGATAGGCTTAACACTCTGTACTTCCTCAAACTCCACGATCTCGGCCCCGAACCGTCCCGCTTGCTGCCGGAAGCGCTGCATCAATTCCATCCCGTTGACCCCTTCCGGGAAACCGGGATAATTCTCGATCATTTCTGTGGTGGCCGCTAATCCTCCGGTTGTCTCCCGGTCCAGAACCAGCACTCTCATACCGTCTCGCGCAGCGTAAATGGCAGCGGTCAAGCCAGCTGGCCCTCCGCCAATAATGACAATATCATATATCCCCCCACTTACTTCTGTAGAAGCCGGCTCCGAACCCAATTTAAAATCAAGCAACATAGATTTCACCTCCGAATTATAGTCTGTAGTACTTTTTCAAGTATTAAATGACGGGTAAAAATGCGCTATATATGTGGGGAAAATACCCGCTAACTATATCTTGAAAGAATAGTAGTTATGCAAGTGATTTCTGAATAGCTTCCACGACCATATTGGGGGGTGCAGCTCCTTCAATGCGCTCCTTGCTGTTGACGACAGTGAGCGGCACGCCCATAACATTGTACATTGTGGCCCATTCTTGGAATTCCATGGATTCTACCACCCGTGCATGGACCATATCGCTCTCCATTGCCATCTCATAGGCCAGGGTTGCTCCTCGTGGACAATAGGGACAGGTGGGTGTGACAAACACTTGCAAATCCACCGGTTGCTTTAGCTCGTGCAAGTAATCCTTGGTACGCTCATCTAATTCTGATATGCCTGTACCGGCTTTCTGGATTGCATGCAGAAGGGTAGAGAATTCATATCCGGAAGGAATGCCGTAAAAACGCAGCCCGTAGTCCTTCTTGCCTAAAACTGCAAACGCCGGGGCAACCTTGATATCGAAGCTGGCAGCTTTTTCTGGTGCCTTGTGAATTTCGTACTGTTCGAGGCTTACTTTACCGGAGGTTGCGGCTACTTCCGTTAACAACTGTATAATCTGTGGACAATATTCACACTCCTGATCATCCGTGAAGGCCACGAGCTTAACCTCGTCCGTCAACTCTGACAACATCTCAGTTACATCCTTAACAATTTTATCATCTAATAACGCCATTGTATTGACCCCCTGCTATGATTTTTATTAAAACCTTTTTTTAAAAGATTTTCATTAGCTTAATTCTCATTATAAACGACTCTTCGCGCATCGTCAAGACGATTTGGCACGTAATGAGGATTTCTAATGTACTTCTAATGAGTTTGGGGCATTTTACATTTTACGTCTTATAATGGTATACTCTCCGACTGAGATGAAGCCCATCCGATTCGTTCACTGACTTGCTATCTCGCTGGCTTGGAGGTTTTTTGATGGAATATGACTTGGTTTTTTTGCACGCCCCGAGCGTGTATGATTTTCGCCGGCGCGCGACGTTGTGGGGACCGATTTCGGATCTTGTGCCCTCTACGCCGGTTTTCGATATGTATCCCGTGGGATTTGCTACGATGATGGCCCACTTGCAACAGTCCGGGTTCCAGGTGCGGATCGGGAATCTGGCCGCGCGGATGGTGCGCTCGGCACGCTTCGATCCAGAGCGCTTTATCGCGGGTATACGGGCGCGGGCATTTGGCATTGACCTGCACTGGCTGCCCCACGCGCATGGTGCGTTAGAAGTTGCCAGGTTGGTTAAGCGCCACCATCCGGACACGCCCATTATTTTTGGCGGTTATTCGGCAACCTATTTTCATGAAGAACTGATCCAATATCCGTTTGTGGATTATGTATTGCGCGGGGATTCTACCGAACATCCATTAGAACAACTGGTGGGGTGTATTATCGAGGGAAATTCGCCTGTTCATGTGCCAAACTTGACCTGGAAGGATCGTTTGGGCGAGATTCACGTGAATCCGCAGACCTATCTCCCTGAGAATTTGGATCATTTGATATTGGATTATCATCAACTGGTGCGTTCTGTTGTACGCGACCGTGATCTGTTGAACTATGTCCCCTTCAGCCATTGGTTGGACTATCCGATTATGGCCTCACTTTCTGTGAAAGGCTGTACACAGAATTGTACCATTTGTGGAGGATCGGCGTTCGCCGGGCGGCGTCTTTCGTGCCGGGAACGGCCATCCTATCGCTCGCCGGAGAAGTTGGCCCAGGATGTGCGGCGAATGGGCAAGTTGAGTCGTGGCCCTGTCTTTATCCTGGGTGATTTGCGCCAGGCAGGCCGGGAATACACGCGGCGCTTCTTTCGCGCCATCCAGGGCTTCAGGGGCAGTGTGATTGTCGAATTTTTTTACCCTGTGGATCGGGCCTACATTGAAGAACTGGCGGCGGCCTTGCCGGATTTTCTTGTGGAATTCTCGCCTGAATCGCATGACCAGGCAGTGCGCCAGGCATCTGGTAAGAGGTATACCAATGCGGAGATTGAAAGCACGATTGGAGTATGCCTCAACGCCGGGGCGCGGCGTTTTGACCTGTTCTTTATGATCGGCCTGTCACAGCAAACGCCCGCTTCGGCGTTGGCCACGGTGGATTACTGTCGCGCGCTTTTGCAGCGCTTTGATGATGGGCGATTGATCCCGTTCACGTCTCCACTCGCCCCCTTTCTTGACCCTGGCAGCCGGGCGTATGAGCAATCTGAGCAGTACGGGTATCTACGCCACGCGCGCACATTGGTCGATCATCGAAATTTGCTTTTGCAGCCGACTTGGAAGCATATTCTTTCCTACGAAACTCGTTGGATGGACAGGGATGCGCTGGCAGATGTGACCTATGAAGCTGGGCTTCGCCTCAATCGTCTCAAGCGGGAAGTAGGCATTATTAGCGCTGAGAAGGCGGCAGAGACCGAGTTCCGTATTGGTCAAGCGCGTGTGTTGATGGCGCGGATTGAAACTTTGATGGCACGCCTGGAGGGACCGGACTTGGAATCGGCCCTGTTGACCCTCAAATCCCAGATCGATCAAGCCAATACCTCGACCGTCTGCGATAAATCCGAATTAGACGTGGATGTTGGCCTTATTCCCTTCAAACTCATAAATCTGACAGCAGTGGGTCTAGGTTTAGATGTAGGTGTATAATACAAATGGTATATCAAAGGGGTACGTCAAACGTCAGGCGTTAAATGTCAAAATGTACTCATGTCTGACGTCTAGCGCAAGTACACTCTCTAACTCGAATGGAATACACCCGAGATGTTTCAAGTTACCTTTACACTTTATGCCCTATCAAGCGTAAAAGTGTAAAGGTAAAAAATAAAGTTTCTGAACCTTGCCATACACCCAGATGTAAAATATATGGAGTGATTGATGGATGCTAAACACTTTGATGTAGTGATTATCGGCGCCGGCCCTGCGGGAATCTTTGCCGCTTTGGAATTGAGTCAACGAGCGGGGATGCGTGTTGCTATTTTAGATAAGGGACGGGATATTGACCGGCGACGCTGCCCAATCCGCGAATCGAGTACCGGGTGCCAGCACTGCCAGCCCTGTGGGATTATGAATGGCTGGGGTGGGGCGGGGGCGTTTTCCGATGGTAAATTAACGTTGTCCCTGGCCGTCGGTGGACACCTTGCAGAAATTCTGGGCGCGAGTCGGGCCGCTGCTTTGGTGGATGAGGTAGACGGTATGTACCGGAGTTTTGGCGCGCCCGAAACGATTTATGGAACCTACACAGATGCTATTGAAAATCTGGAGAAGCAAACAGCAAAGGCCGGTCTGCGTTTTATCTCTGTCCCGATCCGTCATATAGGCACGGAGCGTTGCGTGGACATCATGCGTAGGATGCGGGACGTCTTGCGTGAACGGGGAGTGACGATTCTGATGCGAACCCCGGTGCGTGCTATCCTGACCGAAAATGGGCACGTGGTAGGCGTCGAATTGGAATCGGGCGAACTGCTTATGGCGGGCGCGGTCATTGTTGCCCCCGGACGGGAAGGGGCCGCGTGGCTGGAAGCGACGGCGCGTGCCTTGGGGTTAACCCTGGCACGCAACCCTGTTGACCTGGGGGTGCGGGTGGAACTTCCCGCCGTCGTGTTGGAACCGATCACACGTCTGGTTTATGAATCCAAGTTTATTTATTATTCGCGCGCGTTTGATGATCGTGTTCGCACTTTTTGTATGTGCCCGTATGGGGAAGTCAGCACAGAGTTTGCCGGGGATGTGATAACCGTCAATGGACACTCATTCGCCGGCCGCAAGACGAGCAATACAAATTTTGCGTTGTTGGTGAGCAAGACTTTTACGGAGCCGTTTGATAACCCTATTGCCTATGGTAAGAGTATCGCGCGCTTGGCGAATTTGCTCGGTGGTGGCATCCTGGTGCAGCGACTTGGCGACCTGGAAGCGGGACGTCGTTCGACGGTAGATCGTCTATCCCGCTCAGTCATCACGCCCACATTGCCCAGCGCGACGCCCGGCGATCTGAACTTAGTTTTGCCCTATCGTTATGTGGTCAATATCCTTGAAATGCTTCACGCGATGGCCCAGGTTGCGCCCGGTGTAGCCTCACGACATACCCTGCTCTATGGTGTGGAAGTCAAATTTTATTCTAACCGTTTGCAGTTGACGCCGGAGCTAGAAACCGAAGTCACCGGTCTTTTCGCCTGTGGCGATGGTGCCGGTGTGACCCGTGGCCTGATCCAGGCGTCGGCGTCGGGTGTGGTCGCCGCGCGTGCGATTTTGAGCCGGTGATCTGAATGCTGTTGTGCCCTGTCAGGTTGGATCACCGAGGAAGCTGGCAACCTGGGTTACTCTTCGAGAAGTGTTCCATTTGTTGGTACTGCCCGAAACCCAGACCAACGGACGAGCATTTGCGCTAAGCCTTTCTCTAGGTCGAATTGCGGTACAAATCCCATTGCCAGCAACTTGGAGGAGTCAATGTCAAAACTGATCTCCGTCAAGATGTCCTGGTCAGTGTAGAGAACAGTGGCGGTGGGGACAAGGCGGTGTAGCGTGTCGGCGATTGTGTTGGCGGTGGGAGTGAGGATTGCGGCGTTGATGATCTCACCTTCGGTTTGTGGATCTGTGAGGCAAAAACGCAGCACGGCGGAGGCGTCATGCACGTGAATCAGCGGGCGGATTTGTTGCCCGCTGCCATGGATGACCATCGGGCGTCCTACGCCGACCAGGAAAGCCAGGCGGTTGGCGATGGCATCAAAGCGCATCGCCGGGGCGTTGCCGAACGTAGTGCCCAGGCGGATAATGGTGGGATTGAGGCCGCGTTTGTGGGCTTCCAGTACCTCAACCTCACCCTTGCGCTTGGAAATTGCGTAGGGGCCGATGGGATGGCAATTGGCTGTTTCTTTGAAAGGCCCCCCCGGTCCGTAGACACTGGATGAACTGACGTAAATCAACCGGCTGACACCCGCATTGAGCGCGCAATCTACGACCGAGGCCGTCCCCCAGTGATTGACTTGCTCTGTCCATTCTGGATGATCAAAACTCAATGGCGTGCTGACGATGGCCGCCATGTGAATGACCGTGCTGACGCCCTGCATCGCGCGTCCCAGGTTGAAGCGATCGAGAATATCACCCTCGATAAACTCATAACAACCGTGGGAGGGTAGATCCATCAAGCCGCAGAGGTGTTGGCGTTGCAGACTGTCATAGATGCGGATAGTAGTATTTGTAAAGCGCGGATCGGTAACAATGTCGCGGATAAACTGTGATCCGATGTAGCCTGCGCCGCCGGTTACCAAGAGGATGGAGGGAGGAGTGAGGGAACAGGGGGCCGGTTCTTGATTCTTGATTCTCGATTCTTGATTCGCCGATTCGGTGCAACCCGCAGTTGCCTTTTGCTGATTTGCTTCTTTCATTATTCCTTCTCCTTATTCCAATCCAGATGTAGGCCACATTCTCTTTTTTCTGATTCTGCCCAACGCCCGGCGCGTGGGTCAAGACTGAGAAAGACCGGACGGGTGCAGGGCAGACAGCCGATGCTGAGATACCCCTTTTCATATAGCGGGTGGGCCGGTAGATCATGTTGCTGGCGGTAAGTTTCAATGTCATGTTGTGTCCAATTGAGCATCGGATGAATTTTGAGCAATCCTGAAGGTTGCTGCATAAGAACATCCATAGTGCGGCGGTTCTCCGTCTGATCGCGCCGTACCCCAGAAATCCAGGCACGTCTGCCAACTAAAGCGCGTTGCATAGGCTCGACTTTGTTAAGATAGCAGCACAGATCGGGATCGCGGCGGTAAAGGGCCTCCCCGTAGCGTTGCAGCAATTCTCCCTGGGTAATGGCAGGGTGAATAACCACGATATTCAGTTTGAGGCGCGCCTGTAACTCATCGCGGTACGTGAGCGTTTCAGGAAAGTGAAAACCGGTATCAATAAAGATCACGGGCATTTGAGGACAAACTTGTGAAATAAGATGCAACAAGGGTATACTTTGGGTTTGGAAAGAGGAACTGGTAGCGATGAGAGGGATATCTGCGCCATCTCCAAACATCTCCCAGGCCCACGTCAAAATCTCCTCTGATTTGCCAGGAACAGTCAGAGGGTCAAAACGTGCATTAAGCTGCGCAATATCGAAACTAAAGTTTTGGTCCATCTATCTCATAATCAATCCGTGATTCGTGGTGCGTAATCCGTAACTCGTATTTCGCAATTCACAATCCGCTCTAGGCCCGCCATACCACGTATACCCCGGTACCTTTACCGATCTGACTTTCAATAGTGAGTCGCGCTCCAACGCTTTCGGCGCGTTCGCGCATAATGTATAGTCCCAGGTGATCGGGTAAATTTTGGTTAAGATTGAAACCTTTACCATCATCTTGTATATTGAGTGTGATAGTACCATGAGGGTTAGTATGCAGTTCAATCCTGGCATAGCTGGCTGCGGCATGTTTGGCAATGTTGTTGAGTGCTTCTTGAGCAATACGGTAGAAGGCAACTTTAACATCCTGCGGTAATTCGCATACCTCATCGGCAGTGATGTGTACCGGGAGGCGCGCGCGTCCTCGGATAGCATCGCTTAGTTGGTACAGTAAATCGGATAAAGGTGTATCGGCGAGCGCGGTAGGCCGTAGTTCCAGGAGGAGCGTGCGCATTTCCGCCATGGCACCGCGCGTGAGTTCGCGCAATTCGGTCAGACGGCGCACGCCTTCTTCCTGGTTAATGGCCCATAGCCGGGGTAGAACATCGGCAATGATACTGGCGGAAAAGAGGGTCTGGGTGACGGCGTCATGAAGTTCGCGCGCCAGGCGTTGTCGCTCTTCCAAAGTGGCGGCTTGCTGCGCCTGTTCATAGAGGTATGCATTTTTGATGGCCCGCGCGGTGCGCTGTGCCAGGGCCGTAAAGAGCCGCAAATCATCGTTGGTGAAATGGTGGGGAACTGTGTAATTGACATTAAAGACGCCGAATACCCGCTCCTCCAGGACAATGGGAATATGGAGGCAGGCGTGGATGTTTTCTGCTTCAATAATGGCACGGTTAAGATCGGTGTGATCATGCGTGTCTTCGATTGCGACAGGCTTGCCGGTAAGTACAGCTTGACCGATTAGGGTATTGTGGAGAGGAAAATCCATTTGTGCGAGTGTAGTTTCCCGGAATCCACGCGCGGCTCTTGGTTTTAGATGTTGCGTGTGTTCCTCCAGGACGAATAACACACTTTTATCTACATTGAGAATGTTAACGGCGACATCGACAAGAGACTGGAGAACCTGTTCAATTTTCAGATGACGGTACAGATCTTCGTCAGCACGGTAGAGAACTTCAATCTGGCGCATACGTTGATTGGCCTGTTCAAAGAGTTGGGCGTTATCCAATGCGATGGAGGCCAGGCGAGCAAAGCCCTGGAGTACTTCGACTTCACTGTTTCCGAAGGTGCGTCCTGAGTTCAGATCATAAGCGACGCCGATGACGCCGACTATATCCTGTTCGGCAACGGTTAATGGAACCCCCATCACGGCGCGTGGTGCAGCACTGGGCACAATGCCGGGGGTATCAACACGTCCTAACCATTCCGCATAATTGTTCTCTACACGAACTTTCCCGCTTTGCCAGACTTTGCCTGCCAGCCCTGTACCGGCTTTTAGACGAAAACCAATAGATTGGCTGAAAAGCCCAATACCGACTTTTCGTTCTAACTCTTGATGTTCTTGATCGACTAGGTAGACATAACCGTGTTCAGTGCCTAAGAGTTGTGCTGCCCGCGCGGTGAGGGCTTCCAATAGGTCCGCGGGTTCCATGCGTTTCATTAAGGCTAATGAGGTCTCATGTAAGGCCGCGAGATAGACATTCCGGCGACGAAGTTCTTCCTCCACGTGCCGGCGTTCATTGACTTCCATTTCCAGGCGATGGTAGGTGCGCTTGAATTCGCCCTTCAACGTTTGACTGATGGAACGAATCAGTAGGACGCTGACCAGTAGAAAGAGACTCCCGATGCCGATAGTCATTGCCTGGATGGTACGTTGCAAGCGCAGAGCATCGCTAATGTCTTTATAAAACAAAGTTTCTTCACTGCTATAGAGGCTTAAAATCTGTTTATCCAACAGATCCAGGACTTCTCCTAATTGATAAGCGGCTGTTTCATATTGCAATGTCGTGGGGTTGAGCCGCAGGCGACGTAGGTAATAGTCATATTGTTCGAGTAAGAATTGAATATTTTTGAGTCCGGTGGTAACACGTGGATTGTTGACGGCCTCGGTGAGGGCCAGTTCCATGTGGGTATCTACAGTATTACGATATCGTTCGAGTGTTGTATAGTTTGCTGAAGTATTCCATAGTAGACGGTTGGTTTCCGCGCGCAGGCGGCTGATTTCGCGTTGCAAGTGCGCTAAATCGGTAATGACATAGCCGGCCTGGAAGGCATCTGAGGTGTTGATGTTGACATAAGCCATCACTGCCACACTGCCCAGTGCAGTGAGCAGCAGGATGCTCATCCCGATCAAGCTAATCTGAGTTCTAGATAGTAACTTACCAACGACAAAACTGGAAGATCTTTTCATTATGCTTGCAATCCGCAATCTATCTGTAGCCGCGCTTTCCATAGCGCGTTGTCTGTAACCCCTCACAAGACGGGATATGGAAACCTCGGTTACCACACCACGTATGAGCATTTTCAACCATAGGTATTGCGAAAATCTGACGCTCACATCTACAGTATATCTCTGCTCTGACGTAATAGTGAGGCCGCCAGGGAGAAGCTGTGCGCCTTGTATTTTTCTGCCCCGGTACGGTCGTTGTTGCGCCGCCAGATGCGAATGGGCATATATTTTTGGACTTCGTAAAGTAAATAGAACTGGCGCCTGATTTCGGCAGCAGGTGAGGTATCACGGGCACTCCCGTAGCCCTCCCAGAAGGCCGGTTCGCTGATGCCGCAATAGTCAAGCACGGCAAATTCAATTTCCACATCCCCCCATAACGCGCGGTCAAAGTCCACCAAGCCGGTGACATTGCCCTCTCTATCCACCAGGATATTTTGGCTCCATACGTCCATGTGTAACAACGTGTTGGCAATAGGGCGGTCAAAGTATGGGCGGTAATCGCTGTAAAGATCGCGGAAAACCTGGGCTTCTCGTGCTGAGTAGCTGCCACAGGCCACCACATCATCCAGCAGTTTGTTCCACATGACCTCGAAGGCATCGGCCCAGATGGCTTGCGGCTGCATAGGATGATGTGCCCCCAGGTATCCGTAAGTGGGCGTATCCAGACAGCCGGTAGCGGTGAGCGTATGCAATTCGCGCAGATATTCGCCTACCTGGTATAAAGTGTGCTGCCGGTGTTGGTGAGTCATCCAGTGGGCATCACTTAAGGGCGTGCCGGATAGGGCCGTCATCAATAAATAATCGCGATCGATGTAAGTGTGACTGAAATCGTAGCCGGCAACTTCGGCCACCGGGATGTGGGTTTGTGCGCGGATGAGATGGTGGAGGGCAGGTTCCTGGCGCATCATAAGCTGTTCGTAAAACAAAAAACCTACATCATCCGGGGGCGCGATGCGCAATGCAAAATGCCCCTGATCGCACGTTACCCAATAGGACTGGTTATGTTTCCCGGTACGTATAGGTTCAAAACGGAGCGATCCGGGATCAGTTTCGATGTGCGCTATTGTCAATTGGCTAAGGATATCGTGAGAAAATGCCAAGTCTGTCAAGTTTACATTTCCTAATATTGAGATGGTAGGGTCATGCTGTATTTAGTCTACCACAAAACGTAGTTCTGTATACTTAAAGTAAATACTCCCTGTTTCTTACTTATAAAAAACCGGGATTTTGATCACGCCCACGTGATCAAAATCCCGGTTTTTTCTTGAACTACCTCACGTTTCACGCATCATCTGTATAACTCGCCAGTCGCTCATTCATCGCGACGCGCCGGTATCGCCAGTATACCCACAGGATGATCAGCGCGCTGCCCGTAAGGTTGGCGAGGATACCCATAAGTCCTGCCTCTGGGCCAAATGCACCCCCCGTCCACGCAACCGGGCCACCTTGCCGGATTGTGATGAGGGAGGTCCCCAGGCTTATCCCGCTGACCGGGAATCCAAAGACTGTGCCCTGGAAGAGATTCCACGTGATATGCAGTCCGATGGAAATGGCAAGTTCCCCGGTGAGTATGTAACCCAGACCTAGGAAAACGCCTGCCAATATCAAGTTGAGTGTGCTGATCCAGGTGGTATTGGGATTGCCCGCGTGTCCTAACCCAAAGACGATGGAGGTGCCAATCCAACTGAGCAGGATGGCAACTTGCGGCGAGATGGGCAAGGCTCCCAATCCCTCGGCCAGATTCCGCAGTTGGTAACCTCGTGAAAGCAATTCCTCATAGATGCCGATACAGAGGTAGATGATGACCTGTAGTAAGATGTTGCCGGTCGGGGAAGCCCCGTTGCCGGCTAGGGTTGGTGTACCTTGTGGTATGATCCAGCCGGCAGCCCGCTCAATCAGAAAGATTGCCGTCATTAGCAGTGTTCCCAGGGCCAGACCAAAACCGAAATCTGCCCACCATGTGGGCCTGATGTGAAAGCCGAACTCTTTGAAAGGACGGCGGTCCAGGAAACGACCTGCCAGAGTCACGCTGAGGAGCGTGGCGATTAGAGTGGTAATACTGCTGAAGGCCATAAAACCCGGTGAGAATTGCTCGGAAGGATCCAATACTGTGGCCGCGTCTATATTGCCGGAAGCCACGTTGCTGAAACTCAAGAACAATCCGCTTGTCATTCCAATACACCCGGTGAATATGAGCGTCAACACGATCTGAAATAATAACCGCCAAAGCGCGCGGAGGCGGCCCTGATCTTGGTTCCAGAAAATGCTTTTTATAGTGAATGGCGAGTCAGAATTGAACATTGTTCATTTGATTTTTTTATTTCTCTTTAACCGTGATGCTCCCGATGCCCAAATCTACTTCAATGTTGGCACGATTCCGGGCATCTTCATCATAGTCTGGAGAAGTATAGGTATCGCCGCGCTGCCTGTAGTCGGAGGGAATGTTTCGTCCTACAATGGCGGCATCAGTTTCGATGCGCGCTGCCATTTCGCGGGGAACTTCGATCACAAGGCTGCCGACACCGCCAGAAACCTTGACCTTGTAAGTACCCCGTTCAGGAAGTTTAAGGACGAGTTGCCCAACACCAAAGTCTACATCTACCGTTTCAAGTGTCAGATCGGCAAGATCAAGCTCAATATCGCCTACCCCAGAATCAACGTTAAGGTCTAATGCTACATCGGGATGGAAACTGAGATCCCAAACCCGCCCGCTACCGGTACCGGCGAATGGCGCGCGACTCTCGGTCTTGATCGTGAGGTGCGCTTCCCCATTCTCAGAAAAATCATGCTGGATGCGTTCGCTGCGCCCAGTGTAGAGAGTTCCCTCCACAAAGTTATCTGAATCATCAAGCGCGTCCAGGGTCAATTGTCCCACCGCCGGGGAAAGGGTGACGTTGGCCGTGTCAAAATCTCCTAATGGCTCGCGGATCTCGATCTCTTCACCAAAACCGGATGTTGCAGGATTGACTTGAACATACCAGATCGCGCCGCCAAATACAAGAATTAACAGGCCAGCAGTGATCAGCGTTCCCCACGGTGATCGTTGTCCCAGAAGCAATTCCAATCCCCATCCGATAATGAACACCGGCCAAAAGCGCCAGAGAATATCCCAAATACTCCAATTGAGATAGCCTAGATTATTGAGCAATAGAATAGCACCGATGCCGATTAGGACAATCGGGCCAACCAGGTCAACTTCCTTGCGTTTTTCTCGTGATTTATATGCTTCCATGTTTAGTAGTCCTTAAGTGTTATCCTTGCTGGATCGTAGGTATCGTACCAGTAGGACGATTCCCCCGGCAATCAGCAGGACGGGCCAGAGTGTATCTGAATTAAACCACCAAAGCCAGGTAATGTCCAGGTGCGATAAAATGTTATCCACTAACCAAAACACGCCCATAATGATCAGCGCGCTGCCGATCAACATAATGATTTGTTGGTCAGGTGGGCTGAGGTGACGTAGATCGTGACCGATATCGCCCGCGCGCGCGGTCATTTCGCCGATTCCGGCCCGGACATTTTGCTGGATGGTGCTGCCGGCACGGCTTTCATCGGGCATAATCAACCACAGGATAAGATAGATAGTGACTCCCATGCCGTTGCCTAGCGCCAACAGGATAAAGAATAGACGGATGAAGGTCGCATCAATATGTAGGTAGTCGGCCAGTCCACCGCATACCCCGCCGATCATCCGATCTGTTGAACTACGATAAAATGATGTGTGCATTTGTTGTTTTCCTTCCTTTTATTCTGTTGTATGCGTTTAGTTTTGTGAGTAAACGGCACCATTCGGCAGCAAAGCGGCTAAAGCTGCAGGAAAGAGGTGTTTTTTCGTTGGCGGGTGTAGCCCGCCAACGAAAAAACACACCCAAACCCTCGTTTCTGCCTGGAGCAGGTGATAGCAAATGGTAATTACTCACAAAACTAAACGGTTACATTCTGTTAATTCGAATAAAATACATCCTATGAATGATCACTCGTGATTCCTATGTAAGAGCAGATATATGCCAAGAATGATCAACACTGCCGGCCACAAGAAACCCGCTAATGGAGTAAGCAGTGCCAGTATGAGCAATCCTAATGCCAGTGTGGAAAGGGCGGGATAGATGGCCCAGGTGAGACGTTCTTGCCCAGGAGGGGGCAATAGATAAAGCAAGCTGAAGGTCGCGCCCAGGCCCATGAAGAAGACGGCGGGAATGGCAGCTTCGCCAATTGCTCCCCCAAGCCCAATCATAAAGGTGACGGTTAGCAATGTTCCCCCGGGGATCAGTGCCCACCATTGTTCGCGCTGCGTGATGTAGATGAGCAGAAAGCCGGTGGCGATGCCACCTGTCACCAGCGATCCTCCCCAAATGTCGGCAAATCTGGGAAAGAGCCGTTCCAATCCAATAAGCAATGAGATCCCTAGAAGGGTAAATCCTGGAATGGCCGCCCACCAGTTTGCGCGGCTGGTCACAAAGACGCCTACGAAGATGAGGCCCGCAAGCCCCATTAAGATACCCCACAAATTGAAAGGCAACCGGTCCAACAGCCCGATCAAGTTGTTGAGTAGCAGGAGTATACCTCCTAAAACGAGTAATGTCCCCCAAATAATGCGCGTATCAAGTTTTTTCATCATAAAGTCTCCTTTGTAGGTGCGTTGCACTTTTTAAAGTGCGATGCACTTGCTTTTATCCATTGTGATAAGTTTCTATTTAACTTCGGCTGAACCGACTCCCATTTTAATGATAATATCGGCCTTGCGTTCAGCCGTCTCATAATCGCGGGATTGGTAGATGTTTCCTTGGCGTGGGAATCGCTCTGTATCAATGTTCGCGTTGTAGAGCGCGCCTTCAGTCTGGACGCGCGCGGCAACCCCTTCTGGCACACGGATATTAACAGAGGCTGCTCCTCCTTCAAAAGCCGCGCGGGTATAAGGGATGTGGGCCGGGAGTGTGACCTGCGTGGCACTCGCGCCCGTATTGACCTTGAGTTCGGTGATTTGAAGTTCGGTCAGATCGAGACGGGTATCACTGGCCCCGCTTTGGACAGTCAACGTTAAGGGAATTTCTGGCGTTAGGCTCAAATTCCATTCTCGACGGGTGTAGCCCCAATTCCAAGGGCCATAGACTTGTGGCGGCGTTTGTAATTTGAGGTCGAGGGTGTTGTTATCACCCGTCTTGAGACGGTATTCTATACCTCCTTCAAATGTACCGGACATAAGATAAGCAGAGGGTGCGTTTCCATCCAGCCGGATTTGTCCGGCTCCATGCTCGATTTTTACGTGGCCCTGGGGTGCATTTTCCAGGGGAATGGATAAATCCTCAGTTTCCAGGTGGGGTTTCCCCAGAGTCGCGCCCCACAACAGCCACGCACCCAAGAGAATAACGGCGGTAGGCCAGATAAGTTGCCAAATGCTGACTCTCAGGAAATAAAAGACTCCCAGGTTATCCAATAACAGCAGCCCCCCGATGAGGAGCAATACCGTACCCCAGAATAAATTATTACGCTTCATGATGTTACCTCATTATTCGTAGTGTGAACGTCGAGTCGGGAGTAAATTGCGGACGAGCAATCCTAACCCTAAAAGAATTAACAGTACCGGCCAATAGATAGGCAGGCGAAGCGCGCCAAAGAGAGACCCGAAGATGAAGAACAGGACGGCACTGATGGCGACAGTTTGCACACCTTCTGCGACTTCTTTGAGCTTTCCCTTAATCATACCGGAAAGGATAATACCGGCCCCCACGAATCCAGGGATCAATGCCCATACATAGGACCAACTATCCCAATGGCCTGTCAAGTTTTGCCAGTAGAGAATACCCCCGATGCCACTGACGATGCAGCTTGGGATTGCCATATCGGGAGTTCCGGTTAGTAGTCCCAGGATGAACAATCCTAATCCGACAATCATAATGATAACCGGCCAACTGAAAGCCAATGATAGCAGATGTTTTAAGCCAGGAATGACCTGGAATATCAGGAAAACGATGCCGAGGAGAATGAGAATAACTCCAGAAGCGAGATTGGTTCTGCGCCTGCGATCCATAATACATGCCTCCTTAAAGGATTTTAGATATAACAATCTAAAAAATTTTACGTAGGAGAGCGTGGAAAGTTGCACGCGCGAGACAAAAAAAACCGCCTTCGGCATAGCCCCGTGGCGGTTATATACAGGGAGGAGTTTGTTACTAAAAAACCCTTGTCCCAATCCCACTATTACTATAAAGTAAAGATGCATCGTATGCACCCTGCGAGTGGGGAGATTGCACCCTGGATAGATGGGGAGGCTTGTCCCTAGTCAAGTGGCTAGGGTTAGATTGTACCTAGTCCGCCGGCCGCGCCAAAAATGGTTTGACAAACTTCGCACTTTCTCTATAATAAGGGCAATCTACATTCGTCAAAGACGGCGAACGGGAGGAGTAGGTGAGGAGAGACTGGCGAACGGTTGGATGATAGGGATACCATTCAACTGGGCAGAGAGGAGGGTCACCGGCTGCAAGCCCTCTGCAGAATGAATCACCGAACGTCGCCCGGGAGTTGAGCAACTGAAAGCTTAAGTTGCTACGGGTTCGCCCGTTATAGCGAGCATCCTTGATGGTCTCAGCGGATAAAACGGAATTGAACGGAGATATCCGTCAGTTAGGGGAAGTAGGTAGAGGCTAATCGTTGCATTTAACTGAGATTGGTGAGGATAGCAGAGTGTACCGGGGAAACCGGTAAATCAGGGTGGTACCGCGAAGGCCCACTTCGTCCCTGGACGGAGTGGGCCTTTTTGTGTCCCAGGGCTGTTCGTGGTCCTAAAGCGAATGTAGAAAAAAATCTGCAACCTATGAGGTTGTTACCTGGGAGGACTGAGATGACTTTAGCGAAGCGTTATAATCCAAAGACGGTAGAACCGAGACTGGAGATGTTCTGGCAGGAGCAGGGGATTTATCACTTTGACCTTGAGGATGAATCCCACCCGGTGTATTCAATAGATACACCCCCGCCGACGGTCTCCGGACATTTGCACCTGGGGCATGTATATTCCTATAGTCACACGGATTTTGTGGCCCGTTTCTGGCGGATGAACGGCTACAACGTTTTTTATCCGATGGGGTACGATGATAATGGTTTACCCACGGAGCGATTGGTGGAAGCATGGGAGGGAATCCGCGCCACGGATGTGGGGCGCGAAGCGTTTATCCAACGCTGCCTGGCAGTGAGTGAAGAAGCAGAGAAGGACTATCAGGCCCTTTGGCAGAGATTGGGGCTTTCAATTGACTGGCGTTATTCCTACCGGACAATTGATACACTTGCGCGGCGCACCTCGCAGCTTTCATTCCTGGACTTGTATAGAAGAGGATGGGTCTATCGTAAAGAGGCCCCCACGATCTGGTGCCCTGAGTGTCGCACGGCGATTGCACAGGCAGAACTTAACGATTTGGAACGCGCAAGTACATTTTATACGTTAGCCTTCAAGGTCGAGGGGGGGGCGATCCTGGAGATTGCGACCACACGGCCTGAACTATTGCCCGCTTGTGTCGCTGTGTTCGTTCACCCGACTGACGCGCGATTTACTTCCCTGGTGGGGAAGCAGGTACAGGTTCCATACTTCGGACAATGGGTACCGATCCTACAAGACCCCGGGGCCGATCCGGAGAAGGGTACTGGGGCCGTGATGTGTTGCACGTTCGGGGATACGGCAGACGTGACCTGGTGGTACACGCACCATCTGCCGCTGCGGGTTGCTATTGATCGCGCGGGACAGATGACCGAGATGGCAGGGGAGTTTGCGGGTTTGCCTTTGCTTCAGGCGCGGCAACGGATTGTGATGGCTCTGGAGACGCAGGGATTGCTCTTGGGCCGACGGGCCGTCAGCCAGTCGGTGCGTGTCCACGAGCGCTGTGATACACCGGTGGAGTATGTGGTGACGCCGCAGTGGTTTGTGCGTGTCTTGGATTTTAAAGAGCAGTTGCTTAAAGCGGGGGAACAAGTCCACTGGCACCCCGCGTATATGGAAACGCGTTTTCAAGAGTGGGTAGAGAATTTGAACTGGGATTGGTGTATTTCGCGCCAGCGGTATTTTGGCGTAACGTTCCCGGTCTGGTACTGTGATGCGTGTGGCGCGGTGATCACAGCGGGCGAGGATGAGTTGCCGGTAGATCCAACCACACGTGGGCCGTCTCATCCCTGCGCGTGTGGCAGTATGCAATTCACGCCGGATGAGGATGTTATGGATACCTGGGCGACCTCTTCCCTTTCGCCGCAGATTGTGGGCCAGTGGCTGTCCAATCCCGCGCTTTATGCGAAGGTCTATCCGTTCTCATTGCGTCCGCAGGCCCATGAGATTATCCGCACCTGGGCGTTCTATACCATAGTGAAGTCAATGTACCATTTTGATACAGTGCCGTGGACGGATGCAGGCATTTCTGGTTGGGGGCTGTCACCGGAGGGCTTCGGCAAGATCAGTAAGAGTAAAGGGGGTGGGCCAATGCCGCCCCTGGAGATGATCGAAACTTACTCGGCAGATGCGGTGCGCTATTGGGCCGCCAGCACAGGATTTGGGAAGGATGCCGTAATCAGCGAGGAGAAAATTCAGATCGGCGCAAAATTGGTAACGAAGCTGTGGAATGTGGCGCGGTTTAGCTCACGATTTTTAGAAGGCCATAAGCCTGGTGGAGAAGCACTGCCTCCCCTTTCCCCAGCGGATCGTTGGATTTTGGCGCGCGCGCAATCTCTCATTCGTCGGACAACGGAATTATTCCAGGCGTATGATTACGCCGCCGCGAAGAGTGAAGTGGAAATCTTCTTCTGGCGCGATCTGGCGGATAACTACTTAGAGATGGCAAAACTGCGGCTTTATGGCGCCGATGAGGGGAGTACAGGAGCTAAAGCCACGCTCTATCGGATATTGTTGAGTGTGCTTAAACTTTTTGCGCCCTTTTTGCCTTATGTGACGGAGCAAATTTACGGTGAGTTGTTTGCGGAGGTAGATGGCATATTTTCTATCCATCTCTCGCGTTGGCCCCAGGTGGATGCACGTTTTGAGGATGAGGATGCGCTTATTTTTGGAGATACCCTGGTAGAGATTGCGACCGCAGTGCGCCGCTATAAAAGTGAGCATAATCTTGCCTTAGGTGCCGAACTGACACATCTGTACCTGGCAATTGAGGATGCTGCTTTGGGGATGTTGTTGCGTGAATCGGTGGCAGATCTTACCAGCATCACGCGCGCGCAAAACATAGACATTGTTTCTGCATTTCCTACAGACGTAGCGCCAATATTGTTAGCAGGGAATGTGCATATAGGCGTCAAATAAGGTTCTCCGTATCCTGTATCCCGTCTTTTTAAACCGAAACACAATTGTAAGTTTTTTGCAAGTCGTAACTGTTATTATTGGTAGAAAGATATTAGTGTTGCCAGGAGGTCTTGTAATGTTTGACTTGCAGCAATTGGTAATTGAACATTTTGTGCGGGCTTTAAAGGATGCGTATTTTCAAACCTATAGTATGATGGCCCCGGAATTGGGCAATGTGATCGGATGGGCGGGGCAGTTGGCCCTGGAGAATATTGGGAACTCCGATGCACTTTATCATAATGTAGAACACACAATTTCGGTTACATTGGTGGGACAGGCTATTCTTAGGGGAAAACATTTGTGTGTTGGAGGTGTTAAACCAGAGGATTGGCTGAATTTTATGCTGGCGTTGTTGTGCCACGATATCGGATATGTGAAGGGAATTTGCCGTGACGACCACGGTGACGTACTGGCAACCGGCGTAGCCGGGCAGACGGTGACCCTTCCGCCGGGTGGCTCTTCCGCCGCCCTGAAAGACTATCACGTAGATCGGGGAAAGCTTTTCGTTCGAGAACGTTTTGAGGGCCAGTTGTTAGTGGACGTCGGGGTGGATGTGGATTTGATCGAATCTTATATTGAGATGACCCGTTTTCCACCACCGGATGATGAATTTCACCGGGATACACAGGGTTATGGAGGATTGGCGAGAGCGGCGGATTTTATCGGGCAACTTGGCGATCCCAAATATGTATATAAAGTGCCCGCGTTGTTTTACGAATTTGAGGAAGTAGGGGCAAATACAACGACGGGATATACGTGTCCGGGGGACATGCGCAGTGGATACGCGGATTTTTATTGGAATGTTGTCAGTCCATTGATTCAGGATGCGCTACGTTATTTGCGTGTGACCCATGAGGGGAAGCTCTGGATAGCGAACTTACATGCCCATGTGTTCGAAGCTGAGCATCATGATACGTTGTTGTGAGGTGTGAAATTTGAGAGGGAATGACTTATTAACGGTTGTGCGCTCACCAGCAACAGGATGAAAACAGGTGCATTGCACTTTCCGAAGCGCAATGCACCATCACCGGGGGGAAATTTGTCAATTTTCGATTTTCAAGGGAGTATCTATGACTGAATTATCAAAAACTTATAATCCAAAAGACCATGAAGAACGCCTTTATCAATGGTGGGAAGCTCAGGGGTATTTTAAACCTGAGACGATGATTGCCAGGGAGTTAGCTTCGCCGGAAGGAGAACGCTTTTGTATTACGATGCCTCCACCCAATGTGACCGGTATTCTGCACCTGGGCCACGCAATGACGGCAGCGTTGGAGGATTTGATGACCCGCTACTATCGGATGCGCGGTTTTGAGACACTTTTTTTACCGGGGTCTGATCACGCCGGCATTGCTACGCAGAACGTGGTGGAACGGGAATTGAGCAAGGAAGGTGTGACCCGCCATGACCTGGGCCGTGAAGCGTTCATTGAGCGGTGTTGGGAATGGAAGGAGAAGACGCATAACCGTATCACTAATCAACACCGGCAACTGGGTATCTCTTGTGATTGGGAACGCGAGCGGTTTACGTTGGATGACGGGCTGAGTCACGCGGTACGGACGGCATTTACTACCCTGTTTAACCAAGGCCTAATCTATCGCGGCCCTTATATGGTGAATTGGTGCCCGCGTTGCGAGTCGGCAATTTCTGATCTAGAAGTGGAGTCGGAGGAACATGATAGTCATTTGTGGTACATTCGCTATCCGATTGTCAATGCGGATTGGAAGGGGCCGCAGCATCCATGGGGCAGTGGGCGTTGGTCCGAGGGGGCGACGGCTTTTATAGAGATGGCGACCACGCGTCCAGAAACTATCTTAGGGGATAGTGGCGTGGCCGTCAACCCGGAAGATGCGCGTTGGCAATCCCTGGTAGGGAAAATGGTGGTGTTACCCGTACTCGGACGGCAGATCCTTGTTGTACCTGATGAGGCTGTGTTGCCTGCGTTTGGTACTGGCGCGGTCAAGGTCACACCCGCGCATGATCCAACGGACTACGAGATTGGGATGCGTCATAACCTGGCCCAGATTGATGTGATGACGGAAACGGGCACGATGAATGAAAACGCCGGTCCATACCAGGGACTGGAACGTTATGCGTGCCGCGAGGCGATAGTGGTGGATTTTGAGCGCGAGGGCCTGCTGGTTAAGGTGGAGGATTATCATCACACCGTAGGTCATTGCCAGCGCTGCCACACTGTGATTGAACCACGTATCAGCACGCAATGGTTCGTCCGTGCCAAGCCGCTGGCAGAAAGGGCTATGCAGGTTGTCCGCGAGGGCACGATGCGCATTGTCCCCGAGCGTTTTGAGAAGACCTGGTTCCACTGGATGGAGAATATCCGCGATTGGTGCATCAGTCGCCAGTTGTGGTGGGGACACCGCATCCCTGTGTGGTACTGCCAGGACTGTGATGCAGTGTGGAGTCCGATGGAAAATCCCACAACGTGCCCTAAATGCGGCAGTACATATATCTACCAGGATGAGGATGTGTTGGATACCTGGTTTTCGTCCGGGTTGTGGCCCTTTTCTACGTTAGGGTGGCCTGATACGGAGACCTACGATATGCAGCGTTTTTCACCCACCGATATGCGCGAGACCGGCTACGATATTCTCTTTTTCTGGGTAGCGCGCGAAACAATGTTATCGTTGGCCTTGTTGGATCAAGCTCCATACCATACGGTCTATTTGCATGGTCTGATTCGCAATGAGTACGGACAGAAAATCAGCAAATCTATGGCCGATGCTTGGAAATATGATCCGTTATATATCATTGAGGAATATGGTACCGACGCGCTGCGTTACACATTGGCGACTTCCTCAACCCCTGGCAATGATATGAACCTGGACCCGCGCCGTTTGGAGGGGGCGCGTAACTTTGCCAACAAGATATGGCAGGCATCGCGCTATATTCTGATGAACTTAGGGGAAGGAGATGTATCACCCCTTTCTGAAATTGAGAATAATCGCCTACTGCTCGAAGACCGCTGGATTCTCAGCCGGCTGCATCAACTTACAGGGGATGTATTTAAGTTGATGGAGATGTGTCAATATGGTGAGGCCGGACGGCGTGTGCGTGATTTTTTGTGGGATGAGTTTTGCGACTGGTATATTGAGGCGACAAAGGTCCGGTTGTACGATGATAGGGCTGATAAAGCCATCCCACGCTCGGTATTACTGACAGTATTGGAGCAAGCATTGCGCTTGTTACATCCATTTATGCCCTTTGTGACAGAAACGATCTGGCAAGCATTGCCTCAAAGTGTCAGGCGTGGGGAAGCGCTTATCATTGCACCATGGCCGGTACAAGATGTGGCTTATCTGGATGCTGCCGCCGAGGTGCAGATGATGTTATTGATGGATCTCACGCGCGGTATCCGTAATGTGCGTGCAGAGTACAATGTGGAAGCGGGGAAGCGGGTTGCAGCATGGGTTGCAGCAGGGACACTGGCAACTACTTTGACGGACCGGGAACCCGTATTGGTTTCGCTGGCGCGTCTGGATGCTGAAAAATTGGAGATTGTCGAAACTTTGGAACCCGTAGCCCAATCTGCATCTGTGGTGGTGGGTGATGTGGTGGTGTATTTGCCTCTCGCTGGGTTAGTGGATTTGGAGGCTGAGCGCGAGCGGTTGCAAAAGGCATTGGCTAATTTAGAGAATCGTATCGCCAGCAGCGAGAAACGTCTGGCCGGTCCTTTTGCGGAGAAGGCCCCTGTTGCTGTGGTCGAATCCGAACGACAGCGCTTGATGGAGATGCAGACGGAGGCGACGCAGTTGCAGGAACAGATAATGCGATTGAGTTGAGTCATCGCCTTTTATAAAAGTCAAGTCCTATATAATCCCGGTCTTGGGTCACATAGATGTGATTTCCAGAGACTGGGGTTATTTTTGTTATTTAAGCCTTACTTTTGCACAATTTGTTAATATGTTATACAATAGAAGCGTACTCGATATGGCGGGCAAATGGAGGGTTTTTTATATTTTCCTTAACCTAATGTTCACTTCTCCTGGATATAATAAGTGTCCATCCTACTCCTTCTCGAAAATTGGTGTGGGGAACGAAAGGTTTTGAAAACTTTCTGTGAGGCGAGTTGATGAAAAATGGGGAGGAATGATGACGGATAAGCAGCAAAAAGTAAATGTATTGATTGTAGAAGATGAATTATATGTAGGACAGATGTTGGAAAGACTTTTAGAAGAGTTGGATTATAAAGTTTTAGGGGTAGCTGAAAATGGTACACAGGCTTTAGAGTTGGTTGCAAAGCGACATCCTGATGTCATTTTGATGGATATTGCATTGCCGGATATATCGGGCATTGAAGTTACACGGCGTATTCACGAGACGCAACCTACACCGGTTGTCATGCTGACGGCTTATGATAAACCGGAGCTATTGGAACAGGCTAGTGCGGCGGGAGCGGGCGCTTATTTGGTAAAACCGGTGGATATTGGGGATATTGAGCGCGCCATTTACATTGCCCGTGAACGATTCTCTGATTTGATGGAGTTGCAGCGACTGAATGCTGAGTTGCGCGTTGAGATCAAAGAACGCGAGCGTGCCGAGGCTGCATTGCGCGAAAGTGAACAACGGTTCCGCACTGTAGCTGATTTTACTTATGATTGGGAATATTGGCTTAGCCCAGATGGGCAATACCTTTATATTTCGCCTTCGTGTGAACGCATTACAGGGTATTCACCCGGCGATTTTATAGCCGACCCCGAATTGATGCAACGCATTATACATCCTGATGATGCAGACAGGATTCGTACTTGTTTGTGCGGCGAGATGGAAAATCAGCAGGCATTTCGTACCGATTTTCGTGTTGTTACTCGTGCCGGTGAGGTAATCTGGATCGGACATATCTGCCGGTCGGTCTACGCAGAAGATGGCACCTGGTTGGGGAATCGCGCTAGCAATCGGGATATTACACTGCGGAAGCGCGCTGAGGATAACTTGCGGGAGAGCGAAAGTAAGTATCGTGAACTGGTGGATTTTCTCCCGCAGCCAGTGCTTGAATTTGATAAAAGCGGTCATTTCGATTTTGTGAATCGTGATGCGCTGCGGACTTTTGGGTATTCACGAGAAGATTTTGAGACATTGACTATCTTTCAGTTATTGATCCCAGAGGATCGCGTTAGATTAGAGCGGGATATGCACTGGGTATTGGGGGGGCGGCAAGCGGCAGGTAATAGTTATACCGCGCGGCGTAAAGATGGGAATACTTTTCCTATTATTATGTTTTCCAGTCTGATCTCGCGCAATGGTGTCCCGGTAGGTTTACGAGCTGTGGTGACAAATACAACGTGGTTTTAGATCCTAAATCTTGTTAGCTCAAGTAAGGTCCGAGGGTAGCAACTTGGGTTAGTTACGTTCAAGATGCGTGTGGAGAGTGTGATATATGATCTTGTCAGGCGAACAAGAAATACGTGTATTGATTGTAGAGGATGAGCCGTTAGTTGCCGAGATGGCATGGGGTGTATTAGAAGAGCTGGCTTATGAAGTTGTCGGTATTGCCATTGATGGCGAGCAAGCATTGGAGATGATACAGACGCTGGCGCCTGATGTTGTCTTGATGGATTTGGGATTGCCGGATATGGATGGATTTGAAGTCACCCGTTTGATTCAGGCGCGTTTTCCCACCCCCGTAGTTATGTTGACCGCCTACAACTCACCAGCTTTGATGGAGCGCGCGCGTGAGGTTGGTGCGGGGGCATATCTTGTGAAGCCAGGTAGCCTGGCAAGTATGGAGTGGGCGATTACGATTGCATTGGCGCGTTTTGAAGATATGAAGGAATTACGTCGCTTACAGGATATGTTACAGGTAGAAGTTAAAAAGCGACAACAGATGGAATATGAATTGCAGATGTACCGCCTGGTTTCCGAACTTTTTTTGGACTACGCCTATGCTTTTCGAGTGGAGGCGAATGGTAACTTGGTGCCGGAATGGCACGCGGCCAGTATTTTACCTCAGCCAGCCGGCGCTAATGCTGATGATGTTTATGGATATGGAATATGGGAGAATATGATTTATCCCGATGATTTACCAACAGCCTTTGCCCATGCTCAAATCTTGTTCTCTGGACGCCCACATATGAGTGAATTGCGTGTTATTGATCCTAATGGCGATGTGCATTGGGTGCGAGGGTACGATCTTCCGGTATGGGATGATCAGGAAGAACGGGTTATACGTATCTACGGTGCAACACAAGATATTACCCGGCGTAAACAGGTAGGGTTGTTGAACAGTGAGGTGGCGAGAGATTAAGTTACCAAAAACCCGGTTTTGACTAAAAACCGGGTTTTTCGAGATTTTATTTTCTGTATCCTTCTACTGCGATTTCATCGGGCATCATAATAATTTGCTCTACGCATATACTATCGTCCCATTTGTCTTTAACAACTTCGGCTACCATCCCCTGGGCAATTTGGCGCAAGCCCACATCAGGGCCAAAACCTAAACTAACGATGTTAACTTCGGGCTGGCAGTTAGACGCTGAAAGCGTGACTTTGGCAAGAATATCCTCACCGAGTATCCCGACAATGTCAATTCCAACCTCTTCTGCTATAGCCGGATCAAGTTGTACTTCCACTGTGACGGCATCGGCATCCAGGGTCACGGTAGCGTCACGAATTCCCTCTATACTGGTTATTTCTTCGTCATTTCCTAATGACGCATCAATTAGGGCATTAACACGTTCCTCAGTTATGATAATACGCACTTGTTGCGATTCCTCTATTTCTTTTAGGGTCTCGACGTCATCCCACGTTTCAATGCGATGTTCTGGAATATCTGGGGTGAGGGTCGCCTCCGCCACAATAGGTGTCTCTTTCACCACACCCATCCATTGCAAAACAGTGCCAACGAGGGGCCATTCTGCTATCGGAGGAAGTAAGCCTCCATCCCCGGTAACCTTATCCCGTTGTGCGAGCGCACAGCCGGTTAATGTACTACTCAGCAATATCAAAAGCGTTATGGATTTTAGCACGGATGTTTGTAAACGATTCACAGTTTTATCTCCTTCAATCTTTAATTTCAATCTTGTGTTATTATAACCCAAGTGAACTACTCAGCTAGCTTGCTTAATGAGCGCAAATGCGGCTAAAGCCGCCCTTTAAGAGGTATTTTTCGCTGCCGCGCGTAGCGCGGCAGCGAAAAATACCTTCTTTAAAATAGCCTTTGGCCGTAATTGCGGTATAAACACCGGCAAGCTAAATAGTCACACCTGAGTTATTATTGATAGACTTTAGGAGTCTAATGTACAAATGAGCATTATTAGGAGGATGTCACGATGTCTTATACAGATGGTTGGGCAGCACTTAACTTGGAAATGCCTAAACGGGTGCCACACACAGAGTATTCGGTGACGGCACATTGGGAGGTGATTAAGGCTGTAACGGGAATAGAGATCACACCTATGAGTCCGGATGTCCTCAAACACCAGGCGGGATTGGCGCTTATGCAGGCGTGGAATTTTGACTTCCGTTGGTCTACATTGATCGGCGGAGAGGAACTTGCCGCCTGCCATACGGATATGGGCCACGCGGAGTACGCTGCCGGGGGTGTAGATAGGCGGAACACGATTTCGTGTCCATTCAAAACCCCGGAGGAGGTCCTGGTGTTTGATCCATGGGAAGTGTATGGCCCTCGCGATAAAGCGGAACTGGCGCGTCGTTTTGAAGCCCACTACCAACAACAGCGTGAGGAGACGCCCGATATGGTGACGATGACAGGTGTGTATGTTACCGTAATTTCTGGGTTGATCGATATTTTTGGATGGGAAATGCTGTTGTTGGCAGCGGGAACCGATCCCCAGAAATTTGGGGAAGTGACCAACCGTTATGCTTCGTGGATTCAACAATACTATGATGCATTAGGGGAGGCCGCTGTGCCTGTGGTGATGGTTCATGATGATATTGTATGGAGTGCCGGTCCATTTATTTCCCCTCGTTGGTATCGCCAATACGTGTTTCCTAATTACAAAAAACTCTTCGCTCCATTGCGAGAGTCTGGCAAGAAGATAATGTACACGTCTGATGGCGATTATACTAAGTTCATTGATGACATTGCCGACTGTGGTGTGCATGGATTTGTATTGGAACCCTGGACAGATATGGCCTATATTGCGGCGAAGTATGGACAAACCCATGTCTTTATCGGTAATGCAGATACGCGTATTTTACTTTCGGGAACCCAAGCCAGCATCCGCGCAGAAGTGGAACGGTGTATGGCGTTGGGGAAAGGCTGTCCTGGCTTCTTCCTGGCAGTAGGCAATCATATTCCTCCCAATACGCCTACGGAGAATGTGTTGTATTATCAGCAGATGTATGAGGAATTGAGTGTACGATGAAGCGATTACCTCCTGGGCGCTTATTACTTCCATTAGGACTGGCAGTGTGTCTCTCGCTGTTTGGGGACTTAACATTATACGCGGTGTTGGCAACTGAGCGTGCGGCGGCCGGGTTGAGTCTGGGTGCCGTAGGAATGATGTTGGCGGCGAATCGTTTGATTCGCATCCCCGGCAATCCCGTTATCGGGACGTTGTGTGATGCTTTGGGGCGGCGGCGGCTGTTTGTGTTGGGGATGTTGTTTGGAACTCTGTCCACTGCCGCGTATGGCTGTGTACGAGGCGTGTTCCCTTTTTTGTTGGCGCGTTTACTTTGGGGTATTGCGTGGATGTGCATTAATGTGGGGGGAATGGCGATGGTTTTGGATATTAGCACTTCCGCAAATCGCGGCCAACTGATGGGTAGTCTCAACGCCTGGACTTTGTTAGGCTTTGCGTTGGGGCCGTTGTTGGGGGGCTTTCTGGTGGATGCGATTGGATTCCGGCCGGCAATGTTGGCCTGTGCGGGCTGTACGGCTATCGGATTGTTGGTGGCGGTAGTGGGGTTACCGGAAACTTCGCATCAACAGACTGCGTTCCCTTCGTTACGTGTGTTGAGTACTTTGTGGCGCGAAGGCGCGCGTATCTTTGCCACGCATCCTCAGTTGTTGACAATGTCCTTGCTCTATTTGCTGATTCTGTTCGCGGGAGAAGGTCTGGCCCTGTCAACACTTAACCTGTGGCTCGAACGGCACTTAGGCAACACAGTGTCTGTGGGACACTATGTGTTGGGGATAGCGGCGGTAAGTGGGGGATTGACGGGCGCGCGAGCATTGATTGCTGGGGTGGCCGGCCCATTGGCGGGCAGAGCATCAGATGTTATCCACGCGCGTAGCCAGGTTATCGCAGTAAGTATGATTGTCAGTGCATTGGGGCTTATCGTGTTGTCGCTCTCGGGGTCACCGTGGAGCATTGTGCTGGCCATATTCCTGAGTGCGTTTGGGGATGGAGCGACCCGCTCGACCTTGACTGCCGCGGTCGGAGATGCCGCACCCGCGGGCAGCGCAGGCCTGGTGATGGGAATGTATGCGACGGTTGGGGATGTAGGATCTACGTTAGGCCCCATACTGGCATTTGGACTACTGCCTTATGTGGATTTGCGTTGGCTTTATATGCTATCCGCGCTGGCTTTTATATCAGGATTGGCCTTTATTTGGCGTTTCCAGAAGGCTGCTCCGTCTATGGGGGAATAATGTCACGACCTAATCTTATTTACGTTTTTGCCGATCAACTCCGTTATCAGTCTTGCGGGTATGCCGGGGATACCCGCGCGCACACGCCCAATATTGACGCACTGGCACAGGAAAGTGTCAATTTCTGTAACGCGGTATCGGGGCATCCGGTATGTGCGCCGTATCGGGCGAGTCTGTTTACCGGTAAGTATACAACCAGTACGGGTATGGTGATCAATGAAATTCGGATGTTGCCCACGCATCATTGCTTGGCGCATGTACTTACCGAGGGGGGCTATGAGACGGCCTACATTGGCAAGTGGCATCTCTGGGCCAACGAGTTGGGCAATCACTACCTACCTAGAAACTCTTTTGTACCACCCGGCCCATATCGCCTGGGGTTTGATGGCTACTGGGCAGCCTATAATTTCCACCATCTATATCTGGATGCTTACTATCACACCGATAGTCCGAAGAAGATCGTCATGCCAGGATATGAACCTGATGGACAAACGGAATTAGCAATCGCGCAACTACGCCGGGCATCCGAATCTGGTAAACCGATTGCGCTCTTTCTCTCGTATGGCACGCCTCATAGTCCGTGGACGGCAGATAATGTACCTCCCTCCTATATGGCGCAGTTTCGTGATGTGGAGTTCTCATCGCCTCCCAATTATAAACCTAGAAATGATCCTTATGCTGATCGTTGGGCGCGTTTTAAGCGGGGGGAACGCAAATTGCTTAGGAAGTGGATGCGGGGATATTATGCAATGACGTCCAATCTGGACTGGAACCTTGGGAGATTGTTGCAGGCAATAGATGCGTTGGGGATGCGCGACAATACCATTTTTGTTTTTACTTCTGACCACGGGGAGATGTTTGGCGCGCAGGGACGGCGGGCGAAGAATATTTTCTACGAGGAGGCGGTGCGGGTGCCGTTTCTTATGCGTTGGCCACGGCACATTCCCGCCGGGAGTATCAGTGAAGCGTGTTTGAACACGCCTGATATTATGCCCACGCTGTTGGCATTGCTCGGTTTATCGATCCCGGCCGCAGTTGAGGGAATGGATTTGAGTCATTGCACTGTAGGGGAGATTGGCCCCGAGCCAGAGGCCGCTTTTATGCAGGGTACTGGCGCGACGGCGGCATGGGTAGATGGTCACGAGTGGCGCGCTTTGCGTGATCGACGTTATACCTACGCGATTTATCGTCGGGATGGTCAGGAGTTACTTTTTGATCATCAGTCCGATCTATATCAATTGCACAATCTGGTTGGGGATCCTACGTGTGCATCCATGCTTGAGCGTTTCCGCGCGTTGTTGTTGGAGAAGTGCAAAACTCTTAATGACGACTTTGAGACATGTACATGGTATCGGGACAATTGGACGGAGGATCGGATCATTGTGCGTACGGCGACGATGAGATAAGCGCAAAAAAAATCAAGTGTTTCCTTAAATGTAGACATATCGACTATAAAAAGCGCAAGCTGTATCAAGAAAACAGCTATCAACAGGGATATACTGGAAATATGGTTCAGACAGTAATTTTAAAAAGGAGACGAGAAAATGACGGAAAAAAATTTTACGGTTACCCCTGTTGGTTATGTGCGCAATAGCAAGGAGGGAACTTACCTGGAAATCGCTTCTCCCTATATCCCTGCACTCCAGGGGTTGAAAGGCTTTGGACACATCAATGTACTATGGTGGTGCCATCTTTATGACGAATACCGGGAAATGGTGGAGTGTGATCAACCTTACAAGGACGCTCCGGCGAAAATGGGGATTTTTGCTACCCGTGCTCCTGTCCGTCCTAACCCTATTGCGTTGACAACGGTGGCAGTGTTGGATGTGGATGAAAAGCGAGGGATTATCATGACACCCTATATTGATGCTGAGGATGGTTCACCGATCCTGGACATTAAGCCCTATCATCCTGCAGAGGATCGTGTCAGAGATGTAGCTGTGCCTGACTGGTGCGCGAGTTGGCCTAAGTGGCTTGAGGAGTCTGCTACTTTCGACTGGGAATCTGTCTTTGTAAATGCCCGGTGAGCTTTTTATATCAACGTGTGCCAAAACTTCTAACTATATGCGTTTAGTTTTGTGGGCCAGCGTTGCCGCCAACAGCAGCAACGCGGTTAAAGCCGCAGAGAAAGAGGTATTTTTTGTTGGCGGGCATAGCCTGCCAACAAAAAATACCCCAATTTTTCTGTTTGACAGGTTGGAAAATCCGTCCTACATTTATGGTCAACGTTATTGGAAACAGGAGGTGGCTATGAAATCTGTTATTCTCGAAGTTCCTCCACTGGTGTTGTCAGGTTTTGACTTCTTCGGCGATCCTTTTCGCAGTCATGGCGGTTGGAGTGAGGAGAATGAAATCGGCCGTTTGTGGACGCGCTGGATGGTTTATCTTGAACAGACCCGGCATCTCTTTCAAATCGTTAAGGAAACTGACGTGATGTATGAGGTTCACATCTATCATACCGAGACCCCTAAAACAGGCGAATTCGAGGTCTTTGTCGGTATAGAAATCACACGGTTGGAGGGAGTGCCGCCGGAGGTCGTTATCAAACGAATGCCTGCCGGCCGTTATGCTATTTTTACGCTCATAGGAGAGGAAATCACGGCAGATTGGACCTGGCAACTGGACAGTGAGTGGTTGCCAGCCCTGGGGGTGCGCCGTTGTACCGCATTTAGCATCCAGCGATACGATGCGCGTTTTAAAGGGATGGAGGCTATCGCGGATTCTGAGCTTGATGTTTACATTCCCCTTCTGGATGAGGATGGATCAACAGATTCGGACAGATAAATTTATGAGTCCACTGAAAAAACTGGAGATCTCACCGCAGAGACACAGAGGTCACAGAGATTTTAAACCAAAATTCAATAAAATTAATTTTTTGGAGCGCAACCATAGATTTTATTATACATCATTTGAAATTTTCTCCGCGTCCTCTGCGACTCTGCGGTAAATAGGGCTTTTTT
>JAFGFI010000434.1 GCA_016931185.1 Anaerolineae bacterium | reverse complement strand
TTTTACCTCTGTTTCCACAGAGTCTCTTTATCCTATCTGGCTCTCCCGCTACCTCTGCTTTCCTTATCACTCTTCTATTGTTAACGTACTCCGATAATAAAGCCGATGCATCCTACTGGCATCGGCTGGTAACTTAGTGGATAATTCCGCTAGTCTTACCTTATTCATTATCTTGTTTGTATGTGTTTAAAATTATACCACAACTTTAAAAAGTTGTCAATACCCTTGAAAAGTTCTGACCATTTTTATTACCAAACAGTCAGAATATTACCACATACAACTAACTTGTCAAACTGCCTTTATTGTTGTTGAAGAGCTACACAAGCCTGTCTCTCTCAACGAGGCGAAATCATATCACTCCTTTATTTTTTGTCAAGGATTGGCGCAAGGCTGAAACTGGTGCGCGCGCGAAGTACAAACGATAGGCCAGTGTTTCTGCCAACAGATCCTGTAATTCCCCGGCAATCGCGACAGCATCAGCAACGGGTACGCCACTTCCAACATCAAGGTAAACTACATCCCCTATATCACGCAACAAACACACATGTCCTTTTGCCACCAACCAATCCAACCCCTTACGCACAGTCGATTCAAGATGTGCCATCGCGCCGGCAACAGCTAAGACGCTGAATTGCCCCTGTTGTTGATGAAGAGCATATTTCACCCTACCTGCCAGATGTTTGATGAAGCCTTCAAAATGCCGGCGTCCCTGACTCTCGCGATCTATGGAGGGCATTGTGCTAAATAGATATATTCGTTCTGGGTTAACCTGTGCCAACACGGTGGCCGTGACTGCCGGACTAGGGGGGAGTGTCCAAATGACTAAGGTCGCTCCCGGCGACAATTTATCCCTTGCGATGCCAGGGCTTTGCGCTTCGCTTTCGCCCTCTGCCCATATCTGAACACCATCCGCCAACAATGATTTTAACAAGGGTTGAGGATCTGGTTCAAACCGATAATCTATGATCTCTAACAATGAGGGTTCCAACGCAACACCTGCCGGGGAAGTTACCCCCTCACGCGCGTGTTCCCAAACCAGTTGGAGTTCACGTTGCTCACGATAAGTGTTGATGCGCGCACTGTAGGCTAAGTCAAAGGGAGATGATGGCAACGGTCTATTGTCCCACTGCCACCAAACCACTTGCCGTTCTGTCCCCATCTCATCCGCGACGGTGAGCCGCAAATGCCGTCCGGTTCTCCCCAAAGGGTGCTGTGATTTGAGTACCAAATTGCGCGTCGCCAACAGGGGATACACGTTGCCCGCCCCAAACGGGGCTAAGCGCGCCAGATCCGCAACCAATTCTAGTGAAAGTGATGTTAAGGATACGTAGGCATCAATCTGCAACGTTGGCGTAACCCTGCCCGCCTCCAACTGAGCGGCGACGGCGCGAGAAAGTCCACGCCGAAAAGCAGGAATATGCTCCGAGCGAATGCTCAAGCCGGCAGCCATTTCGTGACCACCAAAGTTTTCCAGGAGTGCCGTTTGGGTGGCAATGGCCGTGGTGATATGACAGCCCGCAATAGAGCGCGCCGAGCCACGCCCAATCTCGTCTGAGGAAGTTGAAATTAGGACCACGGGCCGTTGGTAACGCTCAACCAGACGGCTCGCCACGATGCCAATAACACCGGGCGGCCATGTCGGAGCCGAGGAAACTGGGGACGACGAGATTGGAGGCGCCAACACTAAGGCCGCGTACTCCAACAGATCCGGTTGTTGTTCAACCTGGGCGATGGCAGCCGCAGTCACTTGATCACAGATCAATTTCCGCCGCGCATTGAGGGCTTCTAATTCGGAGGCCAGAATACGGGCCGTCGTGAGGTCGGTTGTCGTCAAGAATTCGACGATGACGTTGGCATCCTCCAAACGCCCCAGGGCATTCAAGCGGGGTCCTAATTCAAATCCAATAGTCTCTGCGGTGAGATGTGCCGGCACGATATGTGCCAAGCGCAGCATTTCCTGGAGGCCAAGTCGATGTGTATTCCGCAATGCAGCCAATCCCAGTTGGAGCAAGTAGCGAGTATCTCGCACTTGTTCGGCCACATCGGCAACGATGCCCAATGCCACCAGATCGAGGAACTGAGACAGTTCTACAATGCGATCCACCCGGCGATAGAGTTCCTCCACGAGTTTATAAGCTACCCCCACGCCGGGCAATGTGCTTAGGGGATGCATGCCTGGCAGGAGATGGGGATTGACGATCGCATAAGCAGCGGGAAGCAACGAGGATAAGGAATTCGACGGAGAAAGGGTATCCGGCAACGGCAATTCATGGTGATCGGTAATGATGACGTCAACGTGGCGCGAGTTAGCATAGGCAACAGCGTCATGGGCCGCGATACCCGTATCACAGGTCAAGAGGAGTTGGATCCCGGCATCTAGTTCACGTTGTAACCAGGGGGTCTTGATACCATGAGATTCCAATGCGCGCACGGGGATGTGATAACGCACGCGCGCGCCGAGTTGTCGCAAAGCGGAAACGAGGAGAGTGGTAGCGGTTTGCCCGTCCACATCAAAATCTCCCCAAACACAGATAAGTTCTTGGTGATGAATGGCCTGCTGAATGCGATCAACGGCACAGCTTAGGCCCGGCAGATCGGTAGGCGGCGCGGGGATATAATACTGAGGGTCTAAAAAAGCCCGCGCCGCCGCCACAGTGTCAATCCCACGACGCGCCAGAATTTCGGCTACTAAGGGATGCCCGCCCACACATTCCCGCAGATCCGCAGGGATGTGAATGGGGGCCGGATCAAGCCACTGTTTGGTGAGCATCTAGAGATTTTACATCAGGCGCCAAACTTAGTCAGACGTCCGGCATGAGCCATCATCAAGGGCACAATGTCAAAGTGACGGATGTGACCCAGGCCACCGGCCATGCAGGGACGTTCTCCGAAGGTCACAACGGGATCAGGACGGATCACTTTGGACCACAGCATAACGGGCACTTCGTGCCAGGAATGGGATTTGAGGGCACACGGGGTGCTATGATCTCCCGTCACCGCGATCACATCCGGTTGAAGGGCAAGTATTGCCGGCAAAGCAGCATCCAATTCTTCAATGACGTGCATTTTGGCCTCGAAGTTGCCATCTTCCCCATAGCTGTCAGTCTTTTTGACATGGAAGAAGAAGAAGTCATAGGCATCCCAATGTTCACGCAGAGTTTCGATCTCACTTGCTATGGTGTCCCCGGTCTTAAGGACATCCATGCCCACCAGGCTACCGATCCCACGGTACATGGGGTATGTAGCAATGGCCCCCAGGCGCATTTTGTAGATGTCGCTCATCTTGGGAATGGGGGGGACTTTAGCAATGCCACGCAAGTTCATGCTGTTGGCTTTCTCTTCATTTGCCAGGAGTTTGCGGGCTTCTGACAGCCACATATTCAACAGTCCTGCCGCTTTTTCAGCTTCTGGACGCAATGCTTCCACCGGCAACGGTGGCACACCCGTCATCTGCGGATCGGTTTCCGTCAAACCATCCGCCAGCCCCTCGCCACGCAAAACCAGCACGAAGCGATATTCTTTAACAACCTCGACAAAAACTTCCACACCAGGCAATTTAATCTGGCGCAATATTTCTACCAGCCGCGCTCCGGTCTCAGTGGGAATACGTCCCGCACGGCGGTCTGTGATATTGCCATCAGCATCCACTGTGGCGAAATTGCCCCGTGCAGCCAGGTCATTGTGACCTAACGGGAAATTAATGCCCAGGGCCTCCAACACCCCGCGCCCAATCTCCCAATCCAACGGGTCATACCCAAACAGTCCCACATGTCCGGGGCCACTGCCGGGAATCACGCCAGGACGCACCGGCGTACTTAACCCAGTAATGGCTTTCTTGGCCAAAGCATCCAGGTTGGGTGAATGAGCAGCTTCCAATTCGGTCAACCCATCGGGTCCGGGTAAGCCCCCCACCCCATCCAACACTAACAAAATCATCTTAGTCTTTCCAGGAATACTGAGACTATTCATCAATTCCAATTGATTCATTTTTATCTCCTTCGCAAAAATCTAGCAATTGTTAGTTACCGGCATCACAATCCATTAACATCTCAAGAGAAAAATCTGCTAAGCCGATGTCTACCTCCGCCGGGCATCTTCGTACATCTATTTTCATCCATCAAAGTTATATTGTACTGTCAAGGGAAGTTTTTTTCAAATTAGATACGGCTTCCCTTTAAAAAGCTATCTCCGCAATCTGTTCAAAGTCAAAATCTGGCAAGGAAAGATCCTCAACTTCAAATGCATCCTCCGACGTATCCAATATTCCGGCCTCTACACCACGATCGCAGTAGGAACGATAAGGACAATATTTACACATCGCCTCATCCTCTGTCATCACAAATGCCTCAACTTCCCAGTGTTGGATGCGTTCAATCAACCCGGTTAGATATTCCGTATCTTCCTCATATTGTTTGATATTATACGGCAACCGCTCTGGGGATTCAGGATGCCCGGCAAACCAGTAGATCATCTCCACTTGTTCAGGTAAATAAACGGATTTCTTGTTTTCCGTCGAGGAAGCTTCAATGTCCACAGATTTTTTCGGCAAAACGAGATATTCTCCCGCCCGCACTAGCAGATAGCGATACACGCGTGTCTGCAAACGAGATTTAAGTCGGGATGAAGAGGTCCGTTTGCCGGAAGTCTTCCAGTCAAAAATCGTTATCCATTGCTGCGCACGCACGCTATCCAGGTATACGGCGACCAGATCATATTTCGCCACTAACCGATACCTGGCTACCGTGGCCGCAAGTGTCACTTCAGGATAAAGAGAAATTCCGTCTTGTGCTGCAAGCAGTGCGGGCACAGGCTGGTACACCCGGTAATTACGCCACCACTGTTCCAAATCTGGGTCACGGGATGCGATCTGCACCAGCCTTTCCTCCGGAATGCCTACCAAATGTTGTTGCACCAACCGGTGGAACGAACGTCCTAGTTCCATACGTCGCTCTTGCTCTTCAATTGGCTCCATTTCAACCGCAGGCCAAACAACATTCAACACATAGCGCAACAAAAAACGGCGCGGACAATCGACAAAATCCTGCAAACAGGCCTGACTGAATTGGAAATCAGGAGGAAGTAACATAAATTCCACCTCATTACTGAATACCATATATGGAATACCATTATAGTCTTATCGCATCGTAGCGTCAATTGAACACAAATTGATTTGATAGTTGGCTATTTTCTGACTTTAGCTACACTATACTAAAAATAGTGCCTGCAAATTGTTTACAATTAAGTTAGTAGTTATTTTTGGAGGGAAAAGATCATGAAAACAATCAAGCGTGTATTTACAGTAAATGGTAAACCTTTCTTTCCCCTGGGTGGACAGGCCCGTAATTCCAGCGGATATAATGCGCTGGAAGCAGAAACAGCATTTCAAGCCGTGAAATTACTGCACGGTAATACACTGGAAATCCCAGTCTATTGGGAACAGATCGAGCCAGAAGAAGGACAATTCGATTTTGCCAGTGTGGATGCACTATTGGAAAGTGCGCGGCGGTATGGACTCAAGCTAGTGCTGCTCTGGTTTGGAACATGGAAGAATGGAAATATGGAATATGCTCCGGCTTGGGTAAAGACCAATCCGCAGCGATTCAAGCGAGTCATCTCGGCCAGCAGGCAGGATATATGGGTGCTGTCTTCTCATTGCCAGGCCACGTTTGAAGCCGACCGAAGCGCGTTTGTCGCCCTGTGCCGGTATTTAAAGCAAAATGACACTGAGCATGCCATCATCGCCCTGCAAATCGAAAATGAACCGGGTATCCTAGGCAGTGATCGCGATTATGGCCCAGAAGCACAGGCTATTTTTGAAGCCCATGTTCCCCAAGAATTATTGATAAAGATGAAAGAAGCAGGTACAGGGTCAGTCTATAACCTATGGCAGGCCGCCGGGGGTTTAGAAAGTGGCAATTGGACCGCCCTTTTCGGTGCTGAGGGCGGAGAACTGATGACGGCTTGGTCCATCGCCACATATATAGATCGCATCGCGGAAGCAGGTAAAGCTATCTGGCAAAACGAGACGTTCGATATGCCTATGTACATCAATGTCTGGCTAGGTGAAGGGGGCTGGCGCGTTCCGGGCGAAAGCTATCCCTCCGGCGGCGCGGTCAGCAAGGTGCTGGATATCTACTGTTGGTGCACACCGCACATTGACTTGATTGCCCCCGATATCTATATTGCCGATAGCAAGGGCTATGAGGCCGCGTGTGCCAGCTACGCCCGCGAAGATAATTCGTTATTCGTGCCGGAATCCGGGCCACAGGGAGCTAATGCTTGGAATCTATTCCGTGCCATCGCCGACTATAACGCGATTGGATACGCTTTCTTCGCTGTAGAACATGTGTTGGGACAAGACATTTCTACTCCAGACGATAGCTACATCCGTCCTGAAACCCGTATGTTGGTAGAGAGCTTCCGCTGTGTGGCGGCGGCCATTCCCCTGCTGCTCCAATATCAGGGCACCGGCAAAATTCACGCTGTAGTGCAAGAAGAAGCCATGGGCGCGCAGCACCTTGATTTGGATGGTTACATCGGGATGGCCCAATTCGGAGGGGGGCATTTGGATTGGCGACACTGGCAGCAGAGGAATATCACCGATCCCCCCTCTAATGAACGTGGGCGCGGGTTAGTAGTCCAAATCAGTCGTCACGAATTTTACGTCGTCGGAGCAAAATTCCGGCTATTTTTGCGTCCCAAGCTGCCCTCGGAACAGGCTCTGCACATTTCTTACGCGCGTGAGCATCAGTTGACACGCTTGGCCCACTATGTCCTCGTAGATGAAGGCCATTTCGACGAGGAAAATTTTGTCATTGACCGCCGCCGCAATGGAGATGAAACAGACTTCGGCGTGTGGGTGGAATCGGATGTAGGTGTAGTACATATCGTTATGTGTGATTAACAGGAGGAAATGCGCTTTATCCATTACGATTCAAAGAAATCTTACGCAACTATGGCTTTGGTAATCGCTGGATCGCCGAAGCCTATGAAAAGAAAGATTTGCCGGAAAATCATCACATTGCCGAGACGTGGGAAGTGTGCGACCGTCCCGGCGAATCCAGTATAGTGATCAACGGACCGTTGGTAGGTAAGACATTGCATACCCTGATTGCCGAGTACGGCGAAGCCCTACTGGGACAAGACATTATCACAAAATGCGGCATTCGCTTCCCGCTGCTCATCAAGTTCTTAGATGCCTCCAATGTACTTGGTGAGCAGGCTCATCACAGCGATGCCCTGGCAGCCAAACACGGCCTTGATGATCCCGGTAAAACAGAGGCCTGGTATATGCTCAAGACCCGTCCCGGCGCGACAATCCACTGTGGGCAGCGTGATGATACCGTCACCTCACAGACCATCCACGACGCATTGCTGGATGGAACCATCCGCAACGAAATGCGCGAATACGCAGTTCAACCCGGTGATGCTTTCCTACTTTACGCGGGCACCATGCACTACAGCGCGGGCGGCGTACTCTTTTACGAAATTATGCAGAACTCCGATGTCTACATTGGCCTGAGACTCCCCGATACAGAATTATCGGATGCGGAACGAGAAGCTAAAGTGCGCGACCTTCGCGAAGGTATTCATTTGGAACCTGGTTTTGAGGTAAAAATCCCACCCGTGACGATTCGAGAAGGGGGCAATGCCCGTACCTTTGTCTTCGCCTGTACCTATTTCGCGTTAGAACGGCTGGACTTGCACCAACCTTATCTTCTGGAATGTGACGGAGAACGCTTCTTCGTACTATCACAAATCGAGGGCACATCCACCCTTATATGGGAAAACTACCAGGAACACCTCGAACCAGGCCATACCAGTCTGCTCCCCGCCAGTCTGGGGATAGTGCAAATTAAACCAGGCCAATCCTGCGCGTTGCTCAAGACATACGTACCCAACTTGGAGCAAAACATCATTCGCCCCCTACGCCAGGCCGGTATACCCCAACAAGCAATTCTAGGACTTGGGGGAAAAACCAAACTAAACCCACTTATGCCAAACGTGTACTAAAATTACCCGATCTCTTAACAGATAAAACGGAAAATTATTCAAATTTAACCCAAGTCAAGTTACAAGTAAGGCGCAAGATACTCACGTAGCTTATAAACAAATTGGATTTCAAAACAGTTATCGACGCATCGAAGTAAGTTCGCTATATTTTACACAAAAACACCCGACCATTTACGGTCGGGTGTACAATTTGTAGATCTTTCATCCCTCTATCATCTTATGGCGCTGGCGTCGGCGTCGGTTCCAATTCCAAGAAATCGTCGCGGGTGTTTTCTACTAGCGCACTGACGTTGTATTGCGCAACGCGCACATAGTAGGCGGATTCAGAAGCTTTGACAATGTAGCTCGTATCCTCTGAATATTGCGCACCAACCTGCAATAGGTAGAGGGTACCCTCTGTAGTTTTCAATGTAATGGTCGCATTGGGTTGTTCCATCCCGTAGGAGGCCTGTTCTTCCTTACCCAGGGGGGCTAACAATATCACACTGGTCGCATTGCGCACCAGCGTACTCACTTTACTGGTTGACATCGTCTCATCCTCGGCCAGATCATCTAACACCCACTGATCCGTAGCATCCTTTACGAGGGTGAAAGTCCCGTTGGCGTTATGCAGAACAATTTCCGCCAATGTCGTCGCATCTACATTAAAATAACTTGTATCAATCCAAGACGCGGCGGACGTATTCAGTTCCCACGAAGATAACTCCGTTGTCAAATACGTTTCATTCTCCCCACCTACGCGGAAGTGCGTGGCGGTATAGCGTGGCGCAGAACCAAGATAGACTGTGTGTTCCTCGCCATTTGCCGTCTTGAAGTCAATACGCCGCACAAAGTCATCATCCGCCACCTGGAGCCGCTTGTGGCTGTCAGGAGTGTTGGTGACCGGACTCAAGGTATTCAATCCTACCAACTTCTCCAAAATTGGCGTGATTGTCTCAGCCTTGGCCGGGTATCCTTCTCCTGTGGCCGAGGCAACATCGATGACAAACTCCCATTCATCCCCTGTCTTGCGCAACGTCGCCTGTTCCCCCGTCTCGCCGGTCACCGTCAAGGATACAATATCCTCCGCCGTGAGATCAGGAAAAACGGGGGCGCTTCCCCCGGTCGCCGCCGACCGGGGCCAAAATACGATCACACTCAGGATCACCTGAATGACTAAAATACCTGCTAAAATCTGTTGCCATTTCTGAACAGTAAAATGTTGTTTCATGAGTTCCTCCCCTATTCGGACCGACCACTACTGGGATGAGGTTGTTGCTTCGGAGCTTCCAGGGCCAATGGAGCTTCATTGTGCTGCCGGAAATAAGCGAAGCCACCCAGGGTTAACAACGCCACTAATGCTACTATATAGTTCGCAATTTCCCAGAAGGATTGCCCTGAATTATCCAACGAATTCAGTACCCGCGAGGTCGTGCCACGCGCGCGGATATCCAACAATTCCAGATCTTCCGTCGCCCATGCAATCGCGTTCTGCACTAACTGGAAACTGTTTAAATACCGGTCGCGGCTGAGCGTAGTCGATAACTCCAATACAATATCATCCAGAAACTCTGCACTACTCACCACAAGCAACCGGGAGGTTTCTGGGGATACCGTAATTGTGCCCGGCACAGCTTCCGGCGTGGACGCTGCAATCGAGTCATCAGTCGCAGTTTCTTCTTCAGTGGCTTCAAACGGCGATGGTTTATCAGTGAAGTAGCTCTCAAAACTTCCCTGCACCGATACTGCCAGAGGGTATGACTTTTGCTCAGATCCTACCGCGAACCCAAAATCAGGATATGTCTCAAAATCAGGGTTGATATTGGTATCTGACTGCACCCAGGATTGCTCGGTAGAAGATAACAACACCTCTACTGTGCGCCCCACATTCTTCTCCTCATCCACCGTGATCGGGGATGACCAATTCAACGTTATGGCAGATAGGTTCGCTACCACTGGGCTACCTTCTGCCATCCCGTCAGAGCGCACATCCACAAAGAAGGGATAATCCAATGCCTGGATTTCTTGTACCTGGTAATTCCCCACCTGACGCACTACTGGCAATGGGAACGGCTCATTTTGCTGATCTAACACTAACTGTGATTCTACCGTGATGCCGTAATGAGTCAGCAGATCCTGCAGGCCGTCAGCTACCTGTTGTACACCTAACCCCCCTGTGTAGGGATCCTGCATAATCGTGAAATTGCCCGCGCTCAAGAATACTGCCCCGCCACGCATCAGATACTGGTCAATAGCGTAGACTTCCTTATCCGTGAAATTCTGTGGAGCTATCACCAACAGCACATCCACATCCGCTGGCACAATCCCTGTAGTCAAATCCACTTCTTGCACCTCATACTCCTGCCCCAATGCATTGCGGATTTGATCCCAGGATGAAAGTGACTCCTGTTGTTGTCCAAACATATCCTGAGTCGTCGTCTCAGGCGGCGACCACACGCCGACAACAGTTAAAAAGCCGCTTGCCGAGCGTTTGAGAGAGGATTCTATCGCCTTGCGCACTTCAGATTCGCTGATCTCTCCAGAAGGATAGACGACCTGTGCGGTATCTCCTGTCGTGAGTACCATATAGAGATAGTACGTATCGGACGAGAAGAACGACGCCAGCAGCGGTTGCAGGCCAAACGTTTCATACAGTTCCTCGGGTGAAACCGGGCTATCGGCTGCAGTTGGATCTACTTCTGTATAGACAAACTTACCCCCCGATTGCTCAGAGATTTGCTGCGCTACCGTTGCAATCGTGGCTGGCGCGTCTGCCAATTCGGCCGGTAGTGTTTTTGGCGTAATATAGGCCGTCAATTGTACCGGTTCAGCGAACGATGCCAACACTGTGTCAATGTCCTGAAATCCATATACCGTCTTCTTAATCGTGCTGGTCAGGTCATATTCCAGATTGCGCAATGTTACATCTACTCCATCGCTGCGCGATTGCACTTCGATCAGGTCATCAAATCCCAATGTCGCATTTTGATCTCCATAAAGAATCAGAATATCGAAATAGGAATTGACCACTGATGCCTCATAGCGATCAGAAATCTGGAAAGGTGTGGGGCTAATGCCATAAATCTGGTTTGCCTCAGCCTCCTTCTCCGGCTCCTGTGTCGGATCGATAATCTCTAACCGCACTTTACCCCCCGCGGCGATCTCGTACTCCTGTAACATATCGCGCACTGTGGGTACCAGTGGGGCAAGCAGGGGGTGTGTTTTTTTGCTAAAGTAAGCGCGGATAGTCAGGGGTTCCCGCAAATTGGTTAACAAATCTCGCGTAACCCGCGACAAGCTATATTCCTGATATTGAGTCAAATCGACACGTAGACGGCGCAGGGGATACATCCAGACATTCACGACGAGCAGGTTGACAACCAACAATGCAGATGTCAGTGCAACCGCGCGGCGCTGGCCCAACGCCCGCGACCCTTCACTCCAACCTTTCGCCTTCAGAGAGAGAACGTTAAGTGTGAGGAAAATCCCGGCCAACGTAATGTAGTAAAGCAAGTCCCGCAGATCGATCACACCGCGCTGAATGCTCTCAAAACGGCTACCTGAGCCTATCGCACGCAACAATTCCCCTACTTCGTTGCCAAAGAAGTCCGTTACCCCTGAGGAGCCTACCAAGTAAAACAATCCACACAATAACACAGTGACAATCAGGGCCACAATCTGGTTATCGGTGCGGGAGGATACAAATAGCCCAATCGCAGCGTAAGCCCCTGCCAGCAAAACAGCAGCTAGATACCCGCCGAAAACAGGCCCCCAATCCAAGTTTCCCAGTATCGAAACCGTAATGGGCAAAAAGATCGTGAGCGCGAGCGCGATAACCATCAAGGCAACCACAGCCAGGAACTTACCCACCACGAGTTGCACGGTAGAGACAGGCAATGTGAGCAAAATTTCCAAGGTTCCCACACGCTGTTCCTCACTCCACTGGCGCATCGTTAATGCGGCTACCAAGAAAATCATCAGCGCCGGCATCCAACGGAACAGCGGGCGCACGTCGGCAATACCCCGTGCAAAAAACGTTTCCATCCAGAAGAATGAAAACAACGTCGCCGCTAAGAATGTTCCAACAAAGATAATCGCCATCGGCGATCCAAAATAACTGCGAAGTTCTTTTTTAGTAATCGTCAAAACTTGTTTCATATAAAACCTCCGGTATAGGAATTAGAAGTTAGGAGTTAAGAACCAGATTTAATATCTACCTTGTCACTTACCACGCTTAATTCTTCATCTTAACTCATCACTTCTCACCCCTAATTCATCACTTCTTCCCCTCGCGCCAGTTCATTGAAGACCGTCTCCAATGTGCGCACGTCGCGCCATAATTCGCGGACGGGCCAACCGTGTGCGCGTGCGGCTTCATAAATTGCCGGGCAAAGGTCAACCCCTGTCATTTCTGGATCACCCAAAATACGGAAAGCTGGAAATCCTGCCACGGGGTCCACCGATTGCACACCACGTACACCCATCACGCCCTGAAGCACCCTGGCAATATCAGGCTGTGACTCCCGCACCACCAACATTGCGTTCGAGGTTGCGGCCAAATCCGACAGCCGCGCATCTGCCTTGACCACACCGTTCATCAAGATAATAGCGCGGTCGCAGAGTACTTCAACCTCAGACAGAATATGCGTGGAGAAAAGTATAGTACTGTGCTCGGCCAGACGGCGGATCAAATTGCGGATCTCTATAATCTGGGTGGGGTCTAATCCCACTGTCGGTTCATCCAAAATGAGCAATTTGGGTTTATGCAAAATTGCCTGAGCCAATCCTAACCGTTGGCGATAGCCTTTACTCAATGTTCCAATGCTGCGCGTTAGATAATCCTGTAGCCCAGTCGCATAAACTGCCTCGGAAATACACGCTAACTGCTCTGCTTCGGGAATCTGGCGCAAGTCCGCCATCATCCGCAAATAAGTCTGCACTGTCAATTCCGGATAGAGGGGGGCGGTTTCCGGTAAATAGCCAATTTGTGCCTGCACCTCACGGGTATGGTTCAGAACATCCAGGTCATTAATCCACACCATACCCTCGTCAGGCTGCAAATAGCCGGTCAGAATTTTGATAATCGTTGTCTTACCGGCGCCGTTCGGCCCCAACAACCCCACAATCTCACCTTCTGCAATGTTAAAACTTACCCCGCGCAAGGCTTGGATTGCACCATAGGACTTCGTTAGATCAGAAACATCAATCATACCCAATACCTCCGTCACACGAAAAGAGCAAAGCTTCGCGCACGTATTCAGTGACTAAGCCTCGCTCTTTACTTAATAATGAAACAAGGAACTTTCCCAACACACAGGATCATAATAAATATAAACAGATTGTCAAGGTGTGAACTTTCCCAACAAAGTGCCTTGCACTTTGTAAGTAAGCTGTACCCACCATAGCACATCATAAACTATTTTTGTTCTACCGTCCTTAACGAGAACTAGCGAGAACCTTAAGAAAAGTTTAAGACATCTGATTACGTTGATGGCAGGCATCTCACCCGCGAGGTTATCACATTTAACTTGAGCATGGATCGCTTTTACCTGCTTTGATTTCAAATGCGATAGGTTTATCTCACTTGCCGACTTGCAGACAAAATGCCCACGATCCCATATACAAATCTAATCTGATTCTAATACACACCCATTATCATTAGAAATTGATAAAAAAGTAAAAATATCCGACCGTGTGATGGTTAATAAAAATCTCTCATAGGACATAGATACATTATGGAGGCTCACAAATACAGTCGTTTCGCTCACACATAAAAAATCTGTGTCACATAAGAACCGACCACACATATTGAAAATGCTAGGAGGTAATAATGAATCAAGTAAACACTACTGAATCCATGGAATTTAAGGCTGAAGTACAACAATTATTAAACATTCTTTCACATTCGCTCTATACCGAGCGTGAGATATTCCTGCGCGAGTTAATTTCCAATGCTTCTGACGCGCTCAACCGTATGCAATTTGAAATGCTGACCAATCAAGAAATCCTCGATCCCAATGTCGAGTTAGCGATCCGTATTGACTTTGATGAGGAGGCCAAAACTATTACCATAGCTGATAGTGGTATTGGGATGACCCGCGAAGAATTGGTTGAGAATTTGGGTACTATTGCTCATTCTGGCGCGATGGCCTTCTTAAAGAAACTGGATGCGGAAAAGCGCGTGGACGACATCATTGGGCAGTTCGGCGTCGGATTCTACGCGGTCTTTATGGTGGCAGAAGAAGTGCGTGTGAGTTCCCGTTCCTATCGCCCTGATGCCGCTGCTTGGGTCTGGACCTCCACCGGCGACAACACATATACACTCGCTTCCGCAGAAAAGGCAGACCGGGGGACCAGTATTGAGGTCAAACTCAAAGAAGACGCAACAGAGTTCGCGGCTGCCTGGAAGCTGGAACAAACCGTCAAGAAACATTCCGATTACGTATCATTTCCTATCTATGTCAAGGACAAAGTCGCCAACCAACAAACCGCCATTTGGCAGCAATCACCGAGTCAGGTAGAAGAAGATGCCTATAATGACTTCTACCGCCAACTGACCCTGGACTTTGAAAAGCCCCTTCTCCACCTACATATTGTGGCCGATGTCCCGGTGGATATTCACAGTATTCTGTTTATTCCAACCCAACGTGAGCGTGGAATGTTACGCATACGCAACGATTATGGATTAAAACTTTATTCTCGCAAGATTCTTATCCAGGAATATAACAAAGATATGCTGCCGGAGTATATGCGCTTCATCGAAGGGATAGTAGATTCAATGGATATTCCCCTAAACGTAGCGCGCGAAAGTGTCCAAAGCAGCCGTACGATGAATCATATCCAGAAAGCACTGCGAAGTCGCGTCATCAAGACTTTGCGTGAGTTGGGCGAAGAGAAACCAGAGGATTATATGACCTTCTGGAAAGAGTTTGGCTCTTTCATCAAAGAAGGTGTTTCTACTGATTTTGCCGGAAGAGATGATTTATTGCCATTGCTGCGTTTCCAAACCTCACGCTCAGAGGGTAAACTCGTCTCTTTGGCAGATTATGTGGCGCGCATGGTAGATGAGCAAGATGCTATTTACTATATCCTGGGAGATACTCTGGCTTCCGTCACCAGTAGCCCGCACCTGGATCCCTTCAAGTCCCGCGACCTCGAAGTACTTTACCTGGTCGATCCTCTGGATGCTTTTATGGTACAATCGCTGCGGGAATATGAGAGCAAACCGCTCAAAAATGTAGACGATCCCGATCTCACGCTTCCCAAAACGGCGGCAGACGAAGCACTTGCGACTGAAGCAGCCAAAGTTGAACAAGAGAGCTTTGATCATCTGGTAACGCGGTTCAAAAATGTGTTGGACGAACGTATTGTTGATGTACGAGCTTCGAAAGTACTCAAAGACAGCCCAGCCCGTCTTGTAGCGCCGGAAAGTGGCCCAGAGCACGAACTGGCGCGCGTGCGTCGTTTCCTAGAACAGGATTATGGAATCCCCGCCCGAATTTTGGAAATTAACCGCGCACATCCATTGATTCAGAACCTGGCGCATCTTGTCGAACAAGCAGAGAATAATCCGATCATCGATTTGAGTATCGAACAACTCTTTGAAAATATGCTGCTCTTGGAAGGACTACATCCTAATCCTGCGCAGATGGTGCCCCGCATCCAAAGCCTGTTGGAGGCCGCCGCCGCCAAAAATCTGACCTAAAGAATTGAGATGTAGATTTAAAAAAAATTCGTCAATTTAAAATTGACGAATTTTTTATTTCAAATTCTTCTCGCCCCTGAATGTGCTATAATGAAAGAAAAACTATAAATTATAAGGAGGAAATATCATGAAACCTAAAAAGCGAAAAAGTGCTACCCAGATCGCTTTTACCGTCATCACGATTATCCTACTACTCAGTATGCTCTTAAGCTATGTAATGATGTATCGTTAGCCTGAATTAACACCTACGCGTAAACCCTAAAGGTATCATGTAATTGGTTGACCTTTAGGGTTTAATCTAACTTAAGGTCATAGTTTGAGTTGCCGTTAATGAAAAACCAAGGAGAAAGTTATGCTTACTGACAGTGCAATATGGGAATTCCACGTCTCCCGCGATGCTCGTGATCGGTATCAGTTCGATCAAACGCTTTTTGCCCTACGTGGCAATGTGATCTTCGCTAATTTTCACGCGGCGCGTCTTTTCGCTCAAAAAATGAATGGCAAACGAGATCTCATCAATTACCCCGAACAAGCTGTGCGGGCTGGACAGATAAACGCAATGGGATTGATTGATGAGATATTCCACTATATTCTAAGGCAATATTGCCAACAACGCAATCCTCATGTGATGAAAGAAGCCCTCATATATTTAGAAAGTACACTTGGTAAAGAAGCTGTTAATACTGCTTTGAGCGCGTTTGTGGATACCTTTCCCCCTACTGCTGTCTATCAACGACAACTCACTACTGAGGCCTATCTGGCTGGTGTGACCGAAAACATACCTCATCGTCAAGTCGCGCTGGAAGAAATGTTGTTGCTTTGGCTCGCGAATCTCAACCCGGCTCTGTCTCCCTTCCTAGAATTATTCGATGACGCCCACTTGGAAAAAACTACGGTTTATCCCCAAATTATGCAACTTATGCAAAAATTTTTTGATACGCAACCCTTCTTCGGTCCCGATAACGAAAATCTCATCGCAATGTTACGGCGCCCTGCATTGACCGTACCCCATTCCATACAAGGACAGTTGGATTATATCCGCACCCATTGGTTGAGCTTGTTGGGAGAATACCTTTACCGGCTGCTGAGCAGCATGGATTTATTGACTGAAGAGGAAAAGATCTTCTTCGGTTTTGGCCCTGGGCCAGCCCAAGTTTACGAATTCGGGGGGCTGGATGTCGAACCGGAAAATTTCAGTCCTGATTTACATTGGATGCCGCAACTGGTACTCGTCGCTAAAAATGCTTATGTCTGGCTCGACCAACTCTCCAAAAAATATCAACGGACTATCACGCAGTTAGATCAAATTCCCGATGCAGAATTGGATACTTTGGCACAATGGGGTATTACCGGCCTATGGTTGATTGGCCTATGGCAGCGTAGCACAGCCTCTAAGCGCATCAAGCAGATTATGGGGAATCCCGAAGCCGTCGCCTCCGCTTACTCGCTGGATGAATACCGCATTGCCGATGATCTGGGGGGCGAAGCGGCCTACAATATTCTCAAACAACAAACATGGCAGCGTGGTATTCGAATGGCGAGTGATATGGTGCCTAATCATGTAGGTATTGATGCCCGGTGGGTCGTTGAACATCCCAACTGGTTCATCGGCCTAAATTACAGCCCCTTCCCCACGTATACTTTTAACGGGGAAAATTTGTCGAATGACCCGCGTGTGGGCATTTACTTGGAGGATCATTATTACAGTCGCAATGATGCTGCTGTTGTCTTTAAACGCGTCGATCATTGGACGGGGGATACCCAATATATCTATCACGGCAATGATGGCACCAGTATGCCGTGGAACGACACTGCTCAACTTGACTACCTCAACCCAGAAGCACGCGAAGCCGTGATCCAGGCTATTCTTGACGTTGCACGTCGCTCTCCCATCATCCGTTTCGATGCCGCGATGACGTTAACCAAACGCCATTATCAACGTCTATGGTTTCCAGAACCGGGCACTGGGGGTGATATCCCCTCCCGCGCCGATTTCGGGATGACTAAGTCAGCATTTGATGCCGCGATGCCAGAAGAGTTCTGGCGTGAGGTTGTGGATCGCGTTGCGGTTGAGGCGCCCGACACGCTGCTGTTGGCAGAAGCCTTTTGGTTGATGGAAGGGTACTTTGTCCGTACTTTAGGAATGCACCGGGTCTATAACAGCGCGTTCATGAATATGATGCGCGATGAAAAGAACGGGGAATACCGGCAATTGATTAAAAATACCCTGGAATTTGACCCCCAAATTCTCAAACGGTATGTTAACTTTATGAATAATCCTGACGAGCGTACTGCCGTCGATCAATTTGGCAAAGGGGATAAATATTTTGGTATCTGTACAATGTTGATCACCCTGCCCGGCCTGCCCATGTTCGGTCACGGTCAGATTGAGGGATTTTCCGAAAAATATGGGATGGAGTTTCGCCGGGCCTATTGGGATGAAACTCCTGACCCCTGGCTCGTCGAACGTCATGAGCGGCAAATATTCCCCCTGGCTCACAAACGCTATCTCTTTGCAGAGGTAGACAACTTTTTGCTCTACGATTTCTTCACTGCTACCGGTAATGTAGATGAAAATGTCTTTGCCTATTCAAATGCACGAGATGGAGAACGGTCATTAGTGCTCTACCACAATAAATATGCGGAAACCGCCGGATGGGTCCGCATTTCAGCAGCCTATGCCGTCAAGGACGAACATGGCGAAAAACGGTTAGTGCAACGTTCCCTGATGGATGGGTTAAATATTCCTAACGATCCTAACACTTACCTTATCTTCCGCGATATGATTACGGGACTACAATATATTCGCAACTGCCAACAGATAGTAAAACAGGGACTCTACGCTCAATTACGCGCTTACGAGGTCCAGGTTTTCTCTAATTTCTATGAAGTTTACGACAATGAATGGCGACAGTATACACAACTCGCCACCTATCTCAATGGGCGCGGTGTGCCTAGCATTGATGAGGCTCTGAAAGAACTCTTCCTGGCTCCAGTGCATACCCCCTTCAGACGTCTGGTAAATGCAGGCAATTTCCAAAAATTGATGAATGTCTATGCCACATCTGAAGATGAACTTCTCCCGCATCTGGAGCAAGTAGAACTAGATCTGCGCAATTTGCTAGATGCAGTGCGGCAGACTGCTGCTGATACAATCCCTATCGCCTCTGAAACCAATGTGCCAGAAGTCGCGCGCGAGGTGCGCGAAAAGCTATCTGCTCTCCTCATCCTCCCCACCCTATTGGCGGCGCAGGTTCCGACTTCTAGTGAGGTTGCGAATGCTGCTGTGGACTATATACTCACGGGGCTCAAACAACCCAATATTACAACGTGGGGAATATTGTTAAGCTGGTTGTTCACCCATGCCCTGGGCAAAGTCGTAACGGACACAGAAGAAAGCACAACGCTAAGTCGAAGTTGGGTTGACGAATGGCTATTAGGTAAACTCATCAGCCAGACCTTAGGCGATCTAGAACTAGATGAAGACGCTGCACGACGCGCTGTTGCCACCGTAAAACTTATGCTTAGGCCTTTCCATATAATACGCCATTCGGAAATGGCAGGCTATCAGCGACCGCCAGATGTAGAAACACAAATCGGCCCCTCCCTCTATCAGAGCTTATATACTGCATTACGAGAACAAGAGGTGCAAGCTTATCTGCATATCAATCGTTATCAAGGAATTCTGTGGTTCAATAAAGAGTCCTTTGAACAATTATTATGGTGGATTGCGCTAATAGAAACACTTGAACTGATAATCACTGATGAAACTACGTTTACCCATCAGTTCCTGGCACTCTATGCACGGGTTGAAAAACTCCTGATGTCCGAAGCAGCTTCTGATTATCAAGTCGCCAAACTCCTAGATGCAACTAAATAAAAGAGCATAACTCCTCAGCCAGTATATGGTATTATGAATAATGTAAATTCAAACAAGGATCATATTTTAATTATTGACGACAGCGAAGAAATTTGCGAATTCTTGCGCAAGTATGTACTCCAACCTGCCGGATATTATGTAACAACTGCCGAAGATGGACCGTCTGGTTTACAATTGGCTCTAGCAACACACCCCGATCTGATTATCCTGGATTATGCCCTGCCACATATGGACGGGGTAGAGGTTCTTCAGGCACTTAACGAGCAAGGGACTGAAATTCCTACGATCCTGATTACGGCCTTTGGCTCGGAGTCTGTTGCTGTAGAAGTTTTCCGCCTGGGAGCGCGCGATTATATTCCCAAACCCTTCAAAGTCGCAGACATTCTTCAATCGGTACGGCGCGTACTCCAGGTATCTCGCCTGGAAAAAGAACGCACAATTCTTCTAACCCAACTGCAAAGAACTACCACACAACTTCAAATTCTCAATGAAGAGTCGGCTCAACGCTTGAAAGAACTCAATACCCTCTATGAAGTTAGCAAAGCCGTCACCACATTACGAGAACGAGAACAACTGTTAGAACGCATTGTTGATGCTGCTCTTAATGTAACCGGGGCAATGGACGGGCAACTTATCCTGTTTGATCCGGTGCGAGGGCTACCTAAAACACAAGTGCGCCGCCGTCACATGGGTGAAAACTACCAGATACCAGACAAAGACGAAACAATGTATACAATGACGGCCGATCTGATGACGACGACCACTCTCCAGGTTGGCGAAAAAACTGTCGGCTCGCTCGTCATCAGCAACAAATATAACCGCGCGCCGATTACCAAACATGAGCGGCAGTTGTTGCGCATGTTGGGCGACTACGCAGCTATTGCCATTGAGAACTTCCGTTTGTTAGGAGAAATAGAGGCACAGCAAGAGAGAGAAAAACGGGAACTGCGAAACCTGTTTGAACACTATGTTGCCCCTCCTGTGGTGGAACGCATCCTCCAGGAACCACAGAATGTGCGCCCCGGAGGCCAACGCCAGGAGATATCCATCTTGTTTGCCGATTTACGTGGGTTCACCCGGTTTAGCGCGCAAACTCCGCCTGAAGAACTCATTGTAGTTATCAATCGCTACCTAGCAATTGCCGCTGATGCTGTGCTAAAAGAAGAGGGTACACTCGATAAATTTATGGGTGATGAGGTGATGGCCTTTTTTAACGCTCCCCTGTCACAACCCGATCACGCACTACGCGCGGTGCGCACAGCATGGCGCATTTTACAGACGATGCAAGAACTACATGCCCAAATGCCCCCGCATCAACGCATTCCCTTTGGCATCGGCATTGCAACCGGGGAAGCCATTGTAGGAAATGTTGGCACACAACATGTGGTCAATTTCACGGTTATCGGACACACCGTCAACAAAGCTCATACTTTACAAGAAATGGCCCCTGCTAATACCATCTGGATTTGCCAACATACTTACGATAAGGTCAAAAGGATGGTTCAGGCCAAGCGACTCCCCAAAGTCCAATTCAAAGGACAGGAAAAAAACGCCGAATATATTTACGAGATTATACGCTTAACAAGAGCTGCTGTGTAATCTTTTAATTCCTCTCAACATAGAGGACCTTCTGTATGGCAAAAAAAAGGCCGTGGGATTCTAAATTTAGAATTCCACGGCGCTTTTATCCCATACACTTATTCAATCCACACGCCTTCGCGTAAATGCACAACACCCCATACTAAAGGAATCCCAGTAGTCTCTCATCACTCAAATATATCATCTGGCATATATTTTTGTAAAAATCGTTCGTCTTTCAATTGATTAAATAACGCAACACCATAGTAATTAGCCGCGTCAACATCACTAAATGTCTGCCCACCATAGACACCTGTGACCGTAGCAACATTAGTATGGAGTCCGGCCTCGGCGTAAATTGTTATTGCTTCATCCCCTACCGTACATGCAATGAACTCACCAGGAGCTAATGTTTCCCCCTCCAGCATATAACACGTCCCCATATCCGGGTCGGATAAATCATACAATGTATCAGATAGAGAAATATCGGTGATAGGCTCTGTACCACGGTTAGTAATTAAAAGCCGGTAATAGACTTCATCTCCTATGTATATCAATAAGGCATCACCTTCAGTATCTGCATCCATATATGCTTCTCCGCCCAGATCGGAAACTCCTTTTTCCAGATCCAACGGGGGATAAGCGCCAAAATAATGACTGGGATCGGTATCCGATACATTAGGGCCAATTGGAGGTTTCGCCACGGCTGTACCCACATTAGCGTATTGTCCAAATTCAACCACACCATCGGCCTTACATAACATCCGCTCCTCCACTGCCAGGGTCGTCTTAGGACAAACCACGGTAACTTCGGGATCATCGTCAGTCACCACAACCTTTGTCAAGGGCACATTACCTGTATTGGTCACCGCGAACTCCCAGATCACGGTTGTATCCACAAACAATTGAGGCCCAGTGGGAGTATCTGCATCAAAACCCTGTGTATGCTTTTCTAAGTCGATAGCAGGAGCGGCGCCAAAGTAATGACTAGGATCGGTATCACTCACCTGGGTTGTACCATAATATCCGGTAACACGGCCTTCATTAGCATACTGACCCGGCACTGCTACCCCCTGTGCCATACAAGTTTTAGCCGCGCCAGCCAGCAATGAAGAGATTTGACATACCGCCCCCAGTTGATCATCAAAAACCCATATATTAGAAAGCGTCACATTGCCAATATTGGTCACTACATACTGCCAATACACAGTATTCCCTACCAGAATATACTCACCCGGTGCACTGTCCGAATCTACACCATTGGTATAGGTCTCAATCTGAATATCGGGACGCACCCCGTAATAATGGCTGGGATCGGAATCCGTGACCGCCGTCCCTGCCGGTGGGGTACCGGTTACCGTGCCCACATTTGCATATTGCCCGGCCACGGCAGTACCACTGCCCGTACACGTCATAGACTCAGCCGGTGATAAAGTTGTTTTCGGACAACTTACAACGACGCCTCGATCATCAACCACATTGATACCCGTCAAATTCACATTCCCGGTGTTCTTCACAATGTACTTCCAGGTTATTGTCTGCCCCACCACAATATAAGGACCGGGGACGGTATCCGCATCCAACCCATTCGTTTGCTTCTCCAGATCGATTGCCGGCGCGCTCCCAAAATAGTGACTGGGATCGGTAGCTGAAACGGTACTCCCCCCTGTGGAGGGGGCACCTGTGGCAGTGCCAACATTCGCATACTGTCCTCGCTGGGCTGTACCATTGGCAGTACACACCATCGAAGTTCGCACATTCAACGTCGTAGCAGGACAGGAAACAGCCACGCCTTGATCATCAGTTACTTTAACGTTCACCAGGTTCACATTTCCTGTATTGGTAACCTTATACTTCCACTGCACTGCGGCTCCTACCACAACGTAAGGTCCAGGCGCACTGTCCGCATCCGCGCCATTGGTCGATTTTTCAACATCAATTGCCGGCGCCACGCCAAAATAATGACTAGGGTCTGTGTCGCTCACCGTCGCACCAACCGGCGGGGTACCGGTTGCAGTGCCAATATTGGCATATTGGCCGGCAACAGCCGTACCACTTGCCGTACATACCATTTCCGCACCCGCTACTAACTGAGTCTTAGGACATGTCACGACCACAGCATGATCATCCGAGACTTTGATTGCCGACAATGTTACATTGCCGGTGTTGGTCACACGATATGCCCACGTTACCAGATTGCCGACCGGGATATAAGGGCCGGGCACACTATCAGCATCCACATTATTAGTGGACTTTTCAATTTGGATTCCAGGCTGCGCGCCAAAATAATGACTGGCGTCTTCATCACTCACCGTGAGACTTCCATAAATCGCCGTTACCCTTCCCACATTTGCATACTGTCCGGCAGTAGCTACACCGCTCTTTGTGCAAGCTTCTGTCGCACCTGCGGCTAACGTGCTAATAGTACAAATTTGTCCCAAAATATTATCCGTCACAACAACATTGTTCAAAGGAACGTTGCCCTCATTAGTGATACTATACTTCCATTGTACTGTGCGCCCCACCAAAATATACACACCTGGAGCCGCATCCGCATCCACATTATTCGTATACTTCTCGATGTTAACTGCTGGCTCAACTCCAAAGTAATGGCTGGGATCACTATCACTCACTGTCGTCGTGCCAAATTCGGCCTCCACCGTCCCTAAATTCGTATAATGATCGGGAACCGCGGTACCCGACAGTGTACACGTCTCGATTCCCCCCACTGCTAATGCAGGGAGCGTACAAACTGCCCCTATCACGTCGTCACTGACGACAAGATTCGTCAAGGGCACATTGCCGGTATTCTCCACAATATATTCCCACAACACCGCTTGCCCGACCATAATATAAGGGCCGCTGGTCGGGATATCTGCATCCACACCATTAGTATGTTTCTCAATATCTACAACCGGTCGCTTCGGTGTAATATACCAGGCCGGATCGGTTTGGTTTGCTGCATTTGTAACCATCACCGTGCCAACATTCTTTTTCCCCGTCGGATAGTCTTCTGCCACGCGATAAATAGTGCATACTGACGTTCCGCCCGCCGTAATCAAGCGGGGGAAACTACCACACTCACTGGTTAGATTACCAAACACATCATCCGTTACGGCAGTCCAAGAAAGCGTAGTATTGCCCACATTTTGCACCTCATACCGGAACGCAAGCGTCGTACCTGCCTCAACCGGCACCGCCGTATCCAGGGAATCCGCCCGTTGGCCATTGATATATTTTTCAAAACTATACGCAGGGGTATCGGATGTTCGATACCATGCCGGGTCACTTTTTACCGGGGCCCCAGTTACAACAACAGTACCTATATTAACTCTACCATTGGGGTACTCTCCTGCCGTCCGTGTAATCTCACATACGCTACGCTCCCCGACCGGCACCATTCGAGGCAACCCACAGACCCTGGTCAACCCTCCAAACACATCATCGGCTAACGCTGTCCACGTCAGTGTCACATTCCCCTGATTCACAATCTCATAACTGAACCTTAACGCTGTACCGGATGCCACCACCACAGCCTCATCCAGTGAGTCTGCTGTTTGATCATTGATATACTTCTCCAAACTATAGGCAATCACAGTCGCTGTCTTATACCACGCTGGATCACTCTGCGCCGCCAAGCCAGTTACCGTCACGGTACCCACATTCTGCCTTCCTGTCGGGTAATCCCCCGCCACCCGCGTAATTTCACAGACACTTGGCTCACCTGCCTCCACTACACGCGGGAATTCCCCACACTCCGTTGTCAAATCACCAAACACACTGTCCGCCAAATTGGTCCATGTCAACGCTACATTGCCTGTATTCACCAATTCATAGCGGAATGTCAAATCTGCCCCCGCCTGCACCGGAACGGCTGATCCCACAGTATCCGCCATCTGACCATTAATGTACTTCTCAAATGTATAACTTATTACATTGGGGGTTTGATACCAGGCCGGGTCATGCTGTAAAGGCAAGCCGGTTACTGTTACCGTACCTGTGTTCTGCATTCCAGCAGGATGATCACCTGCCACCCGCGTAATGACACAGGAATCTTGCGCCCCTGCCTCCACCACGCGCGGAAACCC
>JAFGFI010000433.1 GCA_016931185.1 Anaerolineae bacterium | reverse complement strand
TTTTACCTCTGTTTCCACAGAGTCTCTTTATCCTATCTGGCTCTCCCGCTACCTCTGCTTTCCTTATCACTCTTCTATTGTTAACGTGCCTAACCTCACCCCAATATCCGGATGACATTAGTCTTATTGCAAGTAGGATTTAATTATAATTCATACTCTTTAATTTGTCAAACGCTTCATTATTTTCCCTGTCGCGTTCAACGATTACTATCCTACTACACTCTTATCTATTTGTCAAGGTCTTGTGCGATTCAAAGAGAATTCACAACTTCGTTTTCTCTCTCATTCGCGGATTGGCATCTTAACACTTCTTTGTTTTTTTGTCAAGAGCCTCACCATCCTGAATGTGGGGATGTTTCCCCGTCCAACGAAGGCAGATTCTACCACTTATGTATTTTTCTGTCAAGGGGGAACTTTCAATTCCCGAAAAACGTCTTAATTCTAAATTACACCCACGAAAACAAGGAGCTAAAGATGAAAATGTTGATTAAACTTGTCGTAGCAATAGTTACGATATTATTTGTCACTCAACCGGTTTTCGCAGATGGTATCATCATTATTGATCCCCCGCCCGAACCACTCCCTATTATAGAAAACTGGTTAACCATCCAGTATCATCGCGTAACAGTCACTATTGAGGATCAAATTGCGATAACTAAAGTCGATCAAGTTTTCCGCAATGATGGTATGCACCCGGTAGAGGGTACATATATTTTCCCTCTTCCTCCTGACACAGTCGTGCAAAACTTTGTAATGTGGGTAGATGGGCAACCCCTTGAAAGTGAAATTCTACCTGCTGATAAAGCACGTGGAATTTATGAAGGATATGTTCGCCAGCGTCGCGATCCAGCTTTATTGGAGTATATAGGGCGTGATGCTATCCAAGCCCGAATTTATCCAATTCCGGCAAAAACAGAACGGCGTATTCAATTAGAATACACGCAAATTCTTCCTATAGAAGATTCCCTAATGTATTATCGCTATCCCCTGAATACAGAACGATTTTCTGCCTATCCCCTAGAACAAGTCAGTATCTACGTTGAACTAAAATCATCGCAAGGGGTACGTAGTGTATACTCTCCTAGCCACCAAGATGAAATCGTTACCAATCACCATAACCCTCACTATGTGACTGTGAGCTATGAAGCCAGTAACATTTTACCAGAACAAGACTTTGAACTCTATATGGGTACAACAAATGAAAACATTGGACTGAATCTTCTGACACATCAGCCATCAGGTGAAGATGGATTCTTCCTAATGCTACTTACACCCGCAATCCGGGAAGAGAGCAGCCGTATCCTGGCACGCGACATTTTTCTCGTCCTGGATACCTCAGGGTCTATGGAAGGCACAAAACTATCCCAGGCCAAGGAAGCTCTCATATACGTTCTCCGACATCTCAATACGGAGGATCGTTTTAATGTGATTGCGTTTAGCAGTGGAACTCGAGCCTATGCACCACAGCTACAATCTATTTTCGCAGCAGAACAAGCTGTCGATTGGATTTACACTTTAGAAGCTATGGGGGGCACCAATATCTATCAAGGATTGTCAGACGCTCTGATACAAGCCGATGACCAACGTCCCACTATTGTTATCTTTCTCACTGACGGATTACCTACAGAGGGCATTGTCGAAGATGACACATTATTAAACATGTTGCTGCAAGAAACGCCGGAAAACTTGCGTATTTTCCCCTTTGGCGTGGGGTATGACATCAACACCTTACTTCTTGATCAACTGGCACTCAATCACAAGGGAAAATCTGCTTATGTAACTCCTGATGAATATATTGACGAGAAAATATCAGCCTTCTATGCCCGCATTCAAAGCCCAGTTCTTACCAATATCTCCTTAAATTTTGGCAGTACCTATACGTATGATATATACCCCGCGCCATCTCCGAACGGTGGTATGCTACCTGATCTTTATGCCGGAACGCAACTTATCATAACGGGAAGGTATACAGGTGATACGCCCCAACAAATTCAACTCTCTGGAGATATTGAGGAGGAACACAAGGTTTATACTTATCAGAATCATTCCACAACTGAATCTGCGAAAGATTTCATTCCCAGACTATGGGCGGCGCGCAAGATCGGCCATTTGCTCACACAAATTCGACTTCATGGGGAAAACGCAGAATGGATAGATGCTATCATTAAACTAAGTCTACGATATGGTCTCATCACACCTTATACTTCATTTCTAGTGGAAGAGCCGGGACAATTCCTCAATGCAGAAGACCGAGATCGAGCAGCCGAAGAATTTATGAAAGCAGCGCCATCAGAAACCAGTGGCGTGGAAGCAGTTCAAGATGCGGAGATGCGATTGGGGCTGGGCGGAGCTGAAGCGGCGCCACAAGGAGGACATGTCATGCCCGATACTTTAGATGAAAATACTGATGACACCAACCTCACTGGTCAATATGTGCGCTACGCAGGCGATAAAACTTTCATCTGCGAAACAGGGAATTGTATTGATACGACCTATGTTCCAGCCGTTATGGTTCCGAAAGAGATCGTGTTTATGACGGATACGTATTTTGATATGCTGCAAATGCACCCTGAATGGGCGGCTTACTTCGCACTAGCAGATACCAGTACATTTGTCGCAGCAGATGGAAATGCCTATCACTTCCGGCTTGGGGAGTCATTCGAAAATAGCGTGCCAGAAGAGGGAATAATTCCCCCTTCCCCTGCTGCATCTCCCACACCGGCAATCCGGCGCACCCCAGAAGCACAGCCTACGCCAGATACAAGGCCCTCTTCTACACCGATACCAACACCCCTCATCGAAAATGACACGCCAACTGTAAATTTGTCCGCAGCACCTCGCAACGGCTGTAGCAGCGCGGCATGGTTGATCATCATCAGTGCATTTATCAGTATACCAGGATACCGGCGAGTTAAGCGCAAAATGTGACACTTGGATAAACTATGTTATACTCTGATATGTAGATGTAGATACCTGATGATGTCTACATCCACAGAATCTCTTCTTCAGGGCATGGTGGGGTCGTAAGACCTATTCCAGACCGGCGGTAAAAGAATGTGTGAACGTTCTCAAGCCCGCGAGCGATTTGATGTCAAATAAATCGTAGATCCGGTGCAAGACCGGAGCCGACGGTATAGTCCGGATGATAGAAGAAGCGCTATTTTTAATTGCGTGTAATATCAAAAGCCCTGAAGTTTTAAGACTTCAGGGCTTTTTTTATAGGTAATGAAAGATAAAGGGATGGAGGATAAAAAAGGGATGCAGTAGATATGAACATCCGAGGAAGAAAAAATGATGAATATTCAAACAGTATCGCATTTAAATGGGGTATATAGACAACAGAAAAGAAATCGACTGCGGAATTTTCGTACTTTTCCCTTCTATCTGCTCTCAATAGGCTTGGGACTATTGCTATGGCAAATGGCGATAATTCCCATTTCAGATACGGCACGCCGTTTTGTATTGCCAGCTCCCAACGATGTGTTAGCCCGTTTCGTCAAATTATTGCTCCAAGGCACATTATTACGTCACGTACAAATCACTTTATTAGAAATGGGACTGGGACTTTTAGCCGGCACTACTACTGCTCTACTGCTTGGTTATGCGGTTGCCCACAACCAGTTCCTGGCTTATCTTATTGAACCGATTATTGTTACCTCGCAAGCCGTGCCCATTGTAGCGTTAGCCCCATTGCTCACAATTTGGTTTGGCCCAGGCCTTATTTCAAAAGTGATCATTTGTGCGCTCATTGTTTTTTTTCCTATTCTTATCAACGTAATTGACGGTTTAAAAACCATCGATCCCTATATGAGCGATCTATTTAAAATTTTAAAAGCCTCCCCCTGGAACAAGTTGTGCAAATTAGAGCTACCGGCTGCCTTACCTTCCATCTTAGCCGGCTTAAAGATAGGGGGAACTTTGGCCGGTATGGGGGCTGTTGTAGGCGAGTTTGTTGCCTCAAGTGCAGGTATAGGATATTTAGTTAAACAAGGGCAAAATCTTTACGACACACCGTTAATGTTTGCGGCTATTTTTGTATTAATATTCATTGCACTCAGCGTCTATGGCGCACTAGCCCTGCTAGAACGTCTACTATTGCGTGGACGTCACCTAGATAATCGGATGTCTGCATCCGCCACATCAACAGGAGAAAATGTATGAAACCCGTTCTAGATTCAATTCGACATGGTCAATGGTTATATATTATCCTCAGCCTAATATTAGTCGCTTGTGCAAACACTCCCACCACACAAGTTATCAACGCGCCACTCGAAAATAGCACGCCATTTCCGAATGGCACGCCATTTCCGAATAGCGCCCTATCTTTGCCAATGGGATATGTAGCAAATGTACAATTCAGCCCTTTCTATGTAGGTGTAAGTGAAGGATATTTTAAAGATGCAGGATATGAGCTATCTTTTGATTACCGGTGGGAGACAGATGGTATTCGCCTGGTAGCCGCGGGACAAATTCCCTTCACCCTGGCCAGCGGTGATCAAGTTATTCAAGCACGCAGTCAAGGATTGCCAGTCGTCGCAGTTGCGGCATGGTACCAACGCTTTCCAGTTGCCATCATAGCACTTGAAAACATTCCCCTCAACACACCCGCCGATCTGCGCGGATTACGGATAGGTATTCCAGAAACTTTCGGCGCGTCTTACATTGGATTACGGGCACTCCTTGAAGCAGGAGAACTCACAGAATCCGACATCAAATTACAGACCATCGGCTACACACAGTTAGCTGCCTTGACGGCGCAAACCGTAGATGCAGTGGTCGTTTATGCTAACAACGAACCGGTCATATTAGGTCAAACAGGTACACCCTTCAATGCCCTTTATGTAGCTGATTACGCGGATATTATGTCCGCCGTCATCGTTACAAACGATACAATGGTAACAGAACACCCGGCAGAAGTCCAAGCCTTTGTAAAAGCATTTTTAAAAGGGCTGGAAGCGACCTTAGCCGATCCTGATGCTGCATTCGAAGCCAGTAAAATTTACATTGAAGGACTAGAAGAAAATGCGATCGCGCAACGCGCTGTTTTGGAAACAACGCTTACGTATTGGCGCGCATCTGAATTAGGGAAATTTCAAAAGCAAGCCTGGGAAAATTCCCTGACCGTGATGCTCAATGCCGGGTTAGTCGAAACGGCAGTGCCGGTCGAAGATCTCTTCACGAACGCCTTTGTAGAGTAAATCGGGACAAAAATAGAGGTGGAGAGTGAAAAGAGAAAAGGGACATGGGCATCCGGCGGATAGCGGCTATCCGGCGGATAGCCGCTATCCAGCAGATAGCCGCTATCCAGCAGATAGTTATCCAGTGGATAAGGATGCACCGTTGCTCGAGGTACGCGATTTGTATGCCAGTTTTGTCGGTCATTTAGGCGAGTTGGACGCTCTGGCGGGGATATCATTCACCCTACAACGAGGGGAATTTGTCTGTCTGATCGGACCATCAGGTTGTGGAAAATCCACGCTGCTACGCATCATCGCGGGTCTGCTGCCTCCCTCGCAAGGGCAGGTACGAATCAAAGGACACCCCTACACTGCCGATGTGAATATCGCGTTGGTATTTCAGCAACCGACATTGCTCCCATGGCGCACAGTACAAGACAATATCGCTCTACCCTTAGAGCTATCTGACAGGATAACTGCATCCACTGCATCAGACACCATTGCACAACGTACAACTGAGTTAATTAAATTAGTTGGGTTAACGGGCTTTGAAAAAGAGTATCCGGTGCATTTATCGGGTGGTATGGCACAGCGAGCCGCGATTGCCAGAGCACTGGCTCAGAGGCCAGAACTCCTCTTGCTTGATGAACCTTTTGGGGCATTAGATGCGCTAACGCGCGAACGTATGGCAACAGAATTGCTTCACATTTGGCAACACGAGCAGGGTACAGTGCTTATGGTCACCCACAATGTCGAAGAGGCTGTCCTGCTGGCAGACCGAGTTATTGTACTGAGTGCGCGACCAGGTCGCATCGTTGCCGATCTATCTATTGACTTATCTCGCCCCCGTTCGTTACCTGGGCATGGGCCGGCATTATGGAGGACACCGGCATTACAGCAAGTCGCCTTTCGTTTGCGAGAAGCTCTCTATAGGGGAGAAGCAGAAACATCCAATCCTATTACCACGTAACCCGCAATGTGCCACTGTGATTCACGTAACATTTAATAGACCATACACCCGGAAAGATAGCGCAGATTGCAGATGCATCCAAGGACATATCATTGATAGAAGCAGCAATTGGACGCGAGGGAAGTGCGAGCCACACTTCCCCATGTGCCAGACGGCCTATATAGATCGTTAAGGAAACAGTGTTGGAGGTGGTCTGCCATTCTGAAATCTCTGCACCCTGAGAAACATGGAAGGTCGTCGCCACTAACTGCGCGGCAGGCTTCACTGAACGAATCCCCAGGAGAACACATCCATGAGAAGAGATATGAAATGTGGGCGATAACGTCCCCGGTTGCAAACGCAGATAACGTCGCTCCCAAAAATCAACGATATGATATGTCTTCTTCCTATCTAATGTCAACATCTTGGGTAATTGACGCTCAATAGGTTCACTGCTCCAATTAAACATACCCACCAATCGCCAACTTCCCCAGGGACGCGCAACCGGCACAAGGACTTCTTCCGGCATTTCTGAACTAAACAGATCTAATACATCCATACCTTCTAACAAAGGAGGTAACAACACATTCACAATAGCCCGACGTTCTGGCGATAATTGATCTAAATCATCAGAAATAAAATAGAAATTACCGGATAGCCCTAATAGGGTTACTTGCGACAGAATCTCATCCTGGGTGAGCTGAGTCTCTGTGTCCCGCACCATCAATGTATCAGGATCATTAACCCACCAACGATTATGCATCCAGGCACGAGTGGCCACGTTACGCAGGCTATTGCGCAAACT